>JAXGSX010000010.1:0-24852 GCA_040775225.1 Kiritimatiellia bacterium
GACGGCGCCGCCGCCGCGCGCTACATCGAATGCCGCCTGACCCCGCTGGCCCGCGCGGACCTGTTCAACGACGCCATTACCGATTACATCCCCAGCTACGACGGCCGCAACAAGGAACCGCTGCTGCTGCCCGTCAAACTGCCCCTGCTGCTCATGCTGGGCGCCGAGGGCATCGCCGTCGGCCTCTCCACGCGCATCCTGCCCCACAACTTTATTGAACTGCTGGAAGCCCAGATTGCCGTGCTGAAACGCAAACCATTCCGGCTGCTGCCCGATTTCCAGCAGGGCGGCCTGATGGACGTCGCCGGCTATGACAAGGGCAACGGCAAGGTCCGCGTGCGCGCCGCCATCCTCCCCCGCCCGCCCGGCAAACTCTCGGTCACGGAACTGCCGTTCGGCGTCACCACCGAGTCGCTGATCGCCTCCATCGAAGACGCCGTGCGCCGCCAGAAAGTGCCAGTGAAGGCAATTACCGACTTCACTTCCGAAAAGGTGGAAATCGAACTGACGCTGAAGCCGGACGCCGATCCGGAAAAAGCCATGGCGGCGCTTTACGCCTTCACCGCCTGCGAGACGGCGATCAGTTGCCGCGCCATCGTCCTGCACGACAACCGGCCGGTGGAAACCGACGTGGACGCCATCATCGCGGAAAACACCGCCCGCCTGCTGCGCACCCTCCAGCGCGAACTGGAACTGAAGCAGCATAATCTCCAGGAAGAATGCCATGCCAAAACCCTGGCGCAGATTTTTATCGAGCATCGGCTGTATAAAGGCATAGAAGCCTGCAAAACCGCCGCCGCGGTGGAGCAGGCTGTTGTCACCGGGCTGGCGCCGTTCCGCCGGCAATTGCGCCGCGACATCACCCCGGCCGACATCGAGATGCTCCTGGGCATCCGCATCCGCCGCATCTCGCTCTTCGACATCAATAAAAACCGCAAGGACATAGAAGCCATCCTCCAGGAATTGAAGCAGGTGGCCAAAAACCTCGCCGGCCTGAAGGCCTATGCCATCCGCTATTTGTCCGACTTGATCAAGCAGCATGGCGCGGCCTGCCGGCGCCGGACCCGGATCGCCGATTTCGGCGAAATCGCCGTGCGCGAATTAACCGCGCGGGAGATGGAAGTATTCCGCGACCGGGAAAACGGCTACATCGGCAGCGGGGTGAAAGGCGAATCCGTCCTGCATTGTTCGCCGTACGACAGGCTGATCCTGGCATGGGACGACGGCCGTTACAAGGCGATCCCCCCGCCGGAAAAACTTTTTGTCGGCAAAAACCTGTCCTACATGGCGCAATACGACCGCAACCGGCTGATGACCATCGTTTACACCGTGGACCACTTCGCCTACGTCAAACGTTTCGCTTACGGCGGCGTGATCATGGAGAAGGAATACCGGTGCGCGCCGGAAGGCGCACGGGTCCTGCTCCTGACCGATCAGCCGGTGCCGGAAGTTTACGTCAAGTACGCTCCCGCCAAGGGCCAGAAAATCCACCAGCAGGTATTCCGGCTGGACCAGATCGCCGTCAAGGGCGTCAAGGCCCAGGGCAACCGGATGACCGCCAAGACGATCGCCCGCCTGGCCACGGCTAAACCGCGCTGGTGGGACGAAACCCAGGCGGCCCCCGCCGGCGTGCTGCTTTAGCGCGCCGTCGCCGGACCGGCGTCCGGCGCGGCATCAGCCGCGGCTGCCGGCGGACCCGGCCGCGGCGCGGCCGGCGGCGCCGAAGCGAAAGTCAGCCAGCCGATGGTGTGCAGGAAAGCAATCAACACCGCCGCCGGGCTGACGAACCGGATAAAAATCCCCCAGAGCGTCAGCGGCGTTACCGCGCCCCGGTCGCCCGGTTCATTCAAACCGGCCAGCAGTTGCACCATGGAGGCATCCGCGTAATTCTCCCCGCCCTGCCGGATTTCGGCGGCGGCCCGGCGGGCGCTCCAAATCCAGCCGACGAAAATCGTGATGAAGAATCCGCCCAACGGCAGCATCCAGTTCGACGCAGTGTGGTCGAGCATGTCGAAAAACGAGCCTTTAACCGAGCCGAACACTTTCAACAGCACCGTGTGCAGCCATGCCAGGCGCGTCCAATCGTTCAAGCTGATGGCGCAAAGGCAGCCCATGCCGAATATGCCGGCGCCAACCGCCGCGGCTGCGCGCGCGCGCGTCCATCCCCGTTCGTCCACAAAATAAGCCGTCACCACTTCCAGCAGGCTGACCCCGGAAGTCAGGGCCGCCACCGCCAGCAGCAGAAAAAACAGCACCGCCCAGAATGCGCCCAGCGGCACATGGAAAAACACCGCCGGGATGACCTTGAAAACCAGGCCCGTGCCGGCGTCGGGACTGAACCCCTGGGCAAATACCGCGGGGAAAATGGCCAGCCCGGCCAGCAACGCCACCGCCGTATCCAGGATGACTACCGACAGGCCCGCGGCAAAGAGATTCTGCTGCTTACCCAGGTAACTGCCATAGGTGATAATCGCGCCCATGCCCAGGCTGAGCGAAAAAAAGGCATGGCCCAGGGCAATCAGCACGCTCTGGGCGGTAATCCGGCTGAAATCGGGATTCAGGTAGAATTGCACGCCGGCACGGGCGCCCGGCAGCGTCAACCCGCGCAGAATGAGCACCAGCAGCAGGACAAACATCAAGGGCATCAGAATTTTCGACCACCGCTCAATGCCGGCCCGCACGCCTTTGTAAACAATGCCGATGCAAAGCGCCATGAACACGGCGTGGCAGCCGATCGCCCAGGCGGGATGCCCCGCAAAACTGACGAAGGCGGCGTCCGCCGCGGCGACATCCGCGAAATTGAGCCGGCCGGATGCCGCCAGAACAATGTACCCGATGGTCCAACCGCCCACAACGCTGTAAAACGCCAGAATAATGAAGCCGGCCGCCACACCCATTACGCCGACTACCACCCAACGCCACCGGAAAATTGCCATGCCTAAACACAGCGCCACCACGCCCCACCCCCACCACTTGAAGGCCAGCAGGAACAAGCCGCCAATACAAATGGCCGCTCCCACCCCGTGCGCCACGCGGCAGGAAGCGGGATTCAGCATTTTAAAGGCGCCGACCGGATTGCGCTGGGTGTGCCGCCCCAGCGCCATTTCGCAGAGCATCACCGGCAGGCCGATCGCGGCGATGCAGAGCAGGTAGATCAACACGAAAGCCCCGCCGCCGTTTTCCCCTGTGATATACGGGAATTTCCAGATATTGCCCAAGCCGATTGCCGAGCCGGCAGCCGCCAGAATGAATCCCCATCCGCCGCTCCATTGTTCGCGAACATTTGCCATAATCCGCCTTCCCTTCTCAGGATTGCCCATGCATCTCCTGCATGTCCGACTCTCGGCGTTCGGCGTCCGGATGAATGCCGGCCGCGCCCAAGTTTCAGATGAACAGCAGCAAACTCAGCGCCATGACCGCCATGCCACCGACCATGCCGTAGATGGAAAGATGATGTTCGCCGTATTTCTGGGCGGCGGGCAGCAGTTGATCCAGCGAAATAAAGACCATGATGCCGGCGACGCCGGCAAACAAGACGCCAAACACCGTCGCCGACATGAACGGCAGGAGCAGGGCCACGCCCACGACGGCGCCCACGGGCTCGGAAATGCCGGACAATATGGAATACACCAGCGCGCGGCGGCGGCTGCCGGTGGCGTAATAAATCGGAATCGAGACGGCAATCCCCTCGGGAATATTGTGCAGGGCAATCGCCACGGCAATGGTCACGCCCAGGGCAGGATCGCGCAACGCCACCACAAAAGTCGCCAGGCCTTCCGGAAAATTGTGGACGGTGATCGCCACGGCGGTAAGGATGCCCATGCGCAGCATGCGCGCGGCGACGGGCGCCGCCTGGCGCCGCCGCGGATGGTCGCCCCGGGAAGTATCCAACTCCTCCACCCCATGCATCTCATGCGGATTTTCAGGATCGGGAATCAGTTTGTCAATCAAGCCGATCAACAGCATCCCGCCGAAGAAAGCGACGGCCGCCGCCCAGTTGCCCGGGCGCGTTCCCAGGGCCGTCACCAAAGCCTCGCGGCCCTTGAAAAAAATCTCCACCATCGAAACGTAAATCATCACGCCCGCGGAAAATCCCAGCGCCACGGCGAGGAATTGGCGGTTGGTCTGATTGGTGAAAAAGGCCAACAGGCTGCCGATGCCCGTGGCCAAACCGGCCAGCATGGTCAGCCCGAAGGCGAACCACAAGGCCGGGGAATGCAACGAAACAGGCAATAATGCGTCAGCCGTCATGGCATGGAAGGGGTCAGCGCAGGCGCATGGTGGGCCGTACAGGATTTGAACCTGTGACTTCTACCGTGTGAGGATAGCACTCTCCCGCTGAGTTAACGGCCCATACTGGTTTTCAAGGGACTCTGCCAAACCGAACTCCCGTCCGCTATATCCCTGTAAGTTATCAAATTCCGGCGTCATGTCAAGCTTTGCCCGGCTCAAACACCGAAAAAATATCCTTTACTATCAGAAGCTATCATGATAGAAGAGCGGCAAAAGCCGGTAACCTGTACATGTACAAGACAGGCGCGTATTGCCCGGCTGCGTTTTGCGTATGCAAGCGCATCGCGGTCCACATCCCGGGAACGGGGACAAGGATGGTGTCATGAAGGCATTTACAAGCTGGATGCGGCCGGCAGCGTGGGCGGCGGTTTTGTTGTTGCCCGTGTTCGCATGGGCCAAACCGTCGCATATCGGCGATCATTATGTCATCTGCGTGGACGTCAAGTACGATTACCCGGAAGCCGGCCAGTCCACCTGGTTCTACATGGTTGAATCCCATGGACCGCCGGCCATCAGCCATTACGTGCTGGGCCTGGCCTGCGAGACCATCCTGATCCTCGACGCCGGCGTCTGGGACGGCATTGATCCGGAATCACGCATTTCCGGCGGCGGCCAGCCGGAGCCGGGATCGTTTCCCGCCCAGCCGTTGCGGGACCCGACCACCGGCGTCACCGGCCTGAAATTCGACAAGGGATTTGATGACATTGAAACGCGGTATTATTACTTCACGGCCAACGGAAATTATGCCGCGGACGATATCGTCTTCGCCGTCAAGGCCGGGCAGCAGATAACGACCGGTTATGTGACCGGTCCGAGCGATGATTGCGACATGTCCCTTAACGCCGCGATCGAGCTGGTTAAAACCGGCGCCACGATTTACCGGCCGGTGCAGGTTTGCGATGTCTTCGGCGTGGCGCACGCGTTTAACGCCTTGATTTTCGGCGATTTCACCGCCACCGGCGGCGACACGGAAGACCGGCTGGCGGTGGGCGGCACGGCCCGTTTCGAGGGAGGCTACAGCGTGGGCATACCCATATTCGGCAACCCCATCCCCACCAACTACGGCGACGCCGCGGATGCGCTGATTGTCGGCGGCGATCTTTATGACGGCGTCTTTGACGTCAACGGCAATATTGTCTACGGCGGCCGGCGGTACGGGCCGCCGCGGGTCATGGCGAACGGCAACATCCTGCGGCACGTGATGCCGGTAACGATTGACGCGCAGGGCAACGCGCCGTATGACGGCAGCGGCGCCAGTTTCGCCGAACTGCAATCGCTTTTAACCGGACGCAGCGCCATTCTCGGCCATTTTGAAGACCGCGGCGTGGTGAGCAAGGACACTTCCCAGCCCTACCTGATATCCCTGGCCGGCAACGATCCGCACCTGAACGTGTTCAACCTGACCGTTCCGCCGGGCAGCGTCATCAATGCCGGGATCAACATTGCCGCGCCGCCCGAATCTTCCGTCCTGTTGAACATCCACGGCGCGGAGGTGCATTATCTGAACTCCGTCATGACTCTCTCCGGCGTTACGCGCGAAAAGGTGCTGTTCAACTACGTGGACGCCACCAATATCGTCAGTTCGGGGTTCACCCATAACTGTTCCGTGCTGGCGCCCCACGCCTCGGCGGATCTCTCCGGCGGCGCGGTGGAAGGCCGGGCGGTCTTCGGCGGCGATGTGCGGACCTACCGGGGATTCGAGTTCCACAACTATCCTTTTACCGGCAGCATCTGTTTCGACTCCACCGCCAGTTACGCGGCATTCATCGTGTATACTTTCACGGTGCGCAATGTGGGCGATGTCGCCCTGTCCAACGTGACGATCAACGATCCGATCATAACCGTCACCGGCAATCCGATTGCCCTGGCGCCGGGCGAAATTGACGACACGACCTACAGCGGCGTCTACCTCATCACCCCCGCCGATCTGGCCGCCGGCGCGTTTTCCAACACCGCCACCGTCACCGGGATAACCCCGGCCGGCGCGGCGGTCAGCGACAGCGATACCGACGTGCAGGTATTTCTGCCGCCGGAGCCGTCCCTCCTGGCCAACGGACACAGCGGCGCGCTTACCGTGGAACAAGGCGAACCGGTAACGATTGCAGCCACCATGTTTTCCGGGTTTTACGCCGGCTTGCAGGCCGATTGGTGGATGGTCGTTATACCGGCTTACGGCGATTACTGGTTCGGCTTGAATGAATCCGGCGTCTGGACGCCGTTCCCGGCCGGGGATTTCGCGCAATGCCGTCCGGTTTACCAGGGGCAACTGATTGACATGCCCTCCCCCGTCACCCTGATTGAAGGCGCGCTGCTGGCGCCCGGCCATTACACCCTGTTTTTCGCGATTGACGCCCGGGACGGCATCCTGAATTATCCCGGCGGCCAGATCATTTACGACACCCTGGAACTGACGGTGCTGGAGTAAACGGCATCCGAGGCGGACGGCGGCCAGGGACTGGCCGCCCTACCCTGCTGGCGGCATGCGCCGGCCGGTTGAACCCAGGCGATTTTACAGCGTCGGCGCGGCGCCGGGGCCCTGCACGCAGGTTTCCTGCACCGCCTGCTGCATGATGGCATGGTTTACCTGCCGGACATTCGCGGAAAAGCCCAGCATCAGCGCCACATCGCAAATGTTGTTGATCAGCCGCGGAATGCCGCCGGCCGGCGCCAGGGCGTCCAGGGCGGCGGAATCGAAAATCCAGATATCGCCGCCGGCGACGCGGATGCGGTGCTGGACGTATTCCACGACCTGTTTTTCGTTGAGCGGCTCCAGATTCCAGACAATCTGCAGCCGCTGGCGGATGGATTCCCTGCCGACGACTGACTGGCGCAGATCGCTCGCGCCGGCCAGGATGAGCGTAAACGCCGGCGACAGCCCGTGTTGCCGGTCGGTCAGGGTGATATTCGTCAGCAACTGCAAAAAGTAAAATACTTCCGGGTCGGTAATGGACTGCGCCTCGTCAATCGCCAGGACGGTATGCTTGAGGTGGGCGCTGTTCTGGCGTAAAAAGGCGATGACGTCGAATGGCTCCTGCATCGTTAGCGCCTGTTCGCCGAAATTCATCAGCGTCAGGATATGGCGCGCCAGGGTGATTGGCTTGCCCGGCAGGTAATCAACACTGACGTAGAGCGCGGAGTTATCCCGGCGCACTTCCTGCGCCAGCAACTCCAGCACCATGGATTTGCCGATGCCGTAGGGACCGGCCAGGACGCCCCCGAGTTTGCGGTTCTGCACCAGGTAAACCAACCGGGCCAACCCCTCGTGATGCTGTTCGCAAAGATAGGCAAAACGCGGATCGGCCACATTCTGAAAAGGATGTTCGCGCAGATTCCAAAATGCTAAATACATTTAAGACTCAACCTGGTTTGGCCTGCTCATTCCGCGTTTTTTTGGATGCGGTGTTCGGCGCCCAAACCGCCGAAAACCTCAGCTTCCCGTTGCTGGGCGGCGCAACCGGCGGCGGCCTGGGATCTGGCGCAGGCTTGGGTTCCGGGGCGGTCGGGCCGGCGGCGCCGGCCCAGCCGGCTTTGGCGTATGCGTCCTGCAGGCGGGTCGGTTGCGCAGGCGGCCCGGACGGCGGCGGCTCCCGCGGCCCGGCCGGCGGCGGCACAGGCGCGGGCAACGGTGTCGGCATCCGCGCGGCGGAAAGTTTCAACCCGGACGGCGGCGGAGGGGCGGGCGCGCCTTTCTCAACCGGCGGCTGGATGCCGGTTGAGGCGCAGCGGACAATACCCTCGGCCATTTTAATTTCGTAAAGCGCCGGCGGCGCCAGTTTCGCCGCGCCCAGGTATTTCACCACCTGGAAATTATACCGGGATGGCACCTCCGTGGTGTTCAGCAAAATGGAAATGGGCAGGGCGGCTTCCAGGGCGTTTTTCAGGCGGATGGCCATGGGCGAAACCGGCTTGGGCATGGTCATCAGCGTGGTTACTCCCAGTCGGTCAAAAGAACGCATAAAGGAATAAATATGCTCATTCATACGCGCCGGCGGATTAACGGCCACCAAGGGCACAATCGTGTCAATCACCACCCTTTGAATCATGTGGGAATCTATGATTTCCCGCAGCTGGTTGAAACCTTCCGGCGGCAGCATTCCCGAGCCGGGATCCCCCGTGAAATTGCTGCATTCCAGCAGAATCAAGCGGCCGGCATTGACGTGCGCCGCCAGCGAGAAACCCATCGTGTCGGCATAAATATCCAGATTGTTGGCCGGCAGCGTGCTCAACATCAGGCAGCACTCGTCCTGCTGCAATCCCTGGCGTAGAAATTGCAGTCCCATGGCGGTTTTGCCCAGTCCTTTACGGCCCGAAACCAGAACCGGCCGGCCGCGGTAAACTCCCCCGTAATACTCGTCAAAGAAATCAACGCCCATCAATGTCTTGGTTATCATTGGATCAATCCGGCGCGGCATCCAACAGACGCTTGATAATCACCGGCAAAAACGACAATTCAAACGGCTTGGTCAGAAATTCGCTGGCGCCCAATTTCTGGCATTCTTCAATGATCTGGGGCGTGGAAAATCCTGAAATAACAATCACCGGCAATTCCGGCCGCAGGCTTTTCAGCTTTTTCAGCAAGCTGGTTTTTTCCAGGCCGCCGGGAATGCAGAAATCCATGATGATGATTTTCACCTCCGGATCCTGGGCCATCTGGCAGCCTTCCGTGCTGTTGGATGCGCCGGCGACTTCGCTGTTCAACTTGGCCTGAATGCGCTTGAAGTAGCCCAGGATGGTTTGATCATCGTCAATAATTAATATCTTGGCCATAAGAACACCTGCTACTCTCGACAACGAAGTTGTAATTTTTCACAAAAGATGCCACTGGCGAGCGCCTTGCAATGCTCCGCCTTCAATCAAACCTGAGCGGTATGTTCATGCAGCTTCATCCTTCGCGCCGCGTGCCTGCGCGCCGCGCAGGCACGCGAAGCTGCGACATACCCACCAAGGATTCGGGTTAAAGTTAACGGCAGGATATCCGGAAGTCAATGCATATTTTTTTCCGCCCAACATCTTGTCAGGCTGAAAGTAGTGAAAATTTAGCTTGACCGCCCGGCTTGGCGGGGTATCATGCTTGCTTATAGGGTAAGAGCATGAATGACAATTTTTTAACCGTTACCGGCGTCACCGCCACGATTCTCAGCCTGATTTTCGCCGCCGCCGCGATCTGGAACTCGCATGTCCGGCGCAAACATCTGGAAAACATGCAGGATGAAAAGAAGCCGGCGGCGGCGCCCCGGAAGGAAAAATTCGTCATGCCAAGCGATGATCCGCCTGCGCCCCCCGGCGCCGCTCCGGTCGCCGCCGTTCCGCCGGCCAACAAGCCGCCGGTTGCGCCGCCGCCCCAGGCGCTGTTCCGCAAGATCATTCCGGACGGAGCCCAGGTTGACGCCGATGATTCATCCAAGAAGGATAATCTTTATGTTTGGGAATAACGCCGGCGCGCTGCGGGCGTTGACATTATGGATCATGTGCGCGGTTTGCCGGCAGACGTTTTGCGACGATGCGCCGTTGCTGCCGGACGCGGTTTCAGCATGGCAGCCGGGACCAGGCGCGCCACCGGCCGCAGCTTCAAACGACGGCCAGGTTTTTGAATGCCCCTTCCCCGCCGGGATTGACCGTCATTACTGGGATTATGACGCGCGCCTGGATTTGGAAGCTTGCGACGGGATGGAAGCCGTCTACACCTGCGAGAATCCCGGAGCTTTCCGATCCATTACCTGGTATTTCCGCAGCGGCAACGGTTGGCGGGCGGCGGTTCTGCCGGTCCGCCGGGGACGCACGCGCCATTGGATTCCCAAGGCGGATTTTGAAAACCTGGACGCGCCGGCGGGTTGGCAGGCTACGTCGGGATGCCGGCTTTCGCCATGGTCCGCCGGCCGCGGTCCGGGCCGGCTGGCGCTGCACTCCGCGCGGGCCAGGACCGCCGCAATCGCGATTGCCCGGCCCGGCCCCGCCGTGTTGGCCAACGCCGGCGAACGCGCCTTTGGCGCCAGGGCCGCCGATTGGATCGGCCGGCAGTTGGCGGAGATCGGGTTGCCTTACGCCATGCTGACCGACGGGGATTTGACATCCCGGAACACGCTGGCGCGTTTCCAGACCCTGATCCTGCCATGCCATCCGCATCTTACGGGCGCGATGTTGAAAACCATCCAGCGCTATCTTGAAAACCAGGGGCGCCTGCTGGTCTGCTACAACGGCGATGCCAGGCTGGGCAAACTCATGGGCGTGCAAACGGGCTGGTACGCGGCTGCCGCACGTCCCGGCAGATGGCATGCCATGTACTTTCCTCCGAACCCGGAATGGCCGGGACCACCCCAGGTTTTCCAGGGCGCCACCGCCAACCTGATGACGGCGTCCGCCGCGGGCAAGGAAACTAAAATACTGGCATGGTGGTGCGATGCCAATGGACAGCGCCAGCCCGAAGCCGCCTGTCTCCGCTCGCCGCAAGGCGCCTGGCTGACCCATGTTTTGCAGGACGACGACGACGGAACGCAACGCCGCATGCTGGCCGCCCTACTGGATCAGTTCATGCCCGGAATCTTCGCCGGAGCGGCCCGGCAAACCCTCGACCGCGCCGCGGCCGGGCGCGCGCCGGACTGGGAAGATGCAGCCGATGGAGCGCCCCTGCGTATTTTGCGGGATAAAGCCCGCGCCGCCCTGGCGGAAGGATCGCCCGCCGCCGCCTGGAGTCTGGCGGACAAACTGGCCATGGCGCTGGATGTCCGCGCCGCCGCGCGGATGCCGGAATTGTTTGAAGGCCGGCGCGGCATCTGGGTGGGCGCGGAAATGCAGGCCGAAGATTGGAACAAACTGGCATCTGAATTGGCCGCCGCCGGATTTACGGATGTATTCATCAACGTGCCGCGCTCGGGCATGCCGGATAAAGAAACTTTTGACGCATGCCGGCGACGGGGGCTGCGGGCGCATATCTGGCACATATGCTGGAATCTGGAAGGACTGCCGGCCGGCCGGATACGGGAACTGGAAAAAGCCGGCCGCCTGCAGCAGTCCGCGGATGGCGCCGTCGCCACCTGGCTGTGCCCCTCCCAATTGCCAAATCGCGAAATGGAACTAACGCGGCTGGAAGAACTATCGGACAGCGTGGAAGCGGCGGGCATCCACCTGGATTATGTGCGGTATCCCGACAGCCGGCATTGTTTCTGTCCGGCTTGCCGCAAGGCTTTTACGGCGACAACCGGCGGGAAGGATGCGGACTGGCCCGCGGCCGCGCATACCGGGGCGCTGGCGGAACAATACCGCGCCTGGCGGGCGCGGCAGATCACCGGGTTCGTCCGCGATTGTTCGCAGCGGCTCCGGCGGCGCCATCCCGACCGCGCAATTTCCGCGGCCGTTTTCCCGCGCTATCCGGACTGCGCCGCCACGGTAGGCCAGGACTGGGGCAAATGGCTGCAGGAGGATTTGCTTGATTTCGTTTGCCCGATGAACTACACTGAAAACCCGGGCGAATTTGCCGCATGGACGGCCGCGCAAACCGCTTTGCCGGGCGCCGCCGGCCGGGTGGCGCCAGGCATCGGAGCGGCTTCCTCCGCCAGCCGTCTGCCGCCATTGCATGCGCTGGGCCAGGCGCAAGCCGCCATGCGCGCGGGCGCGGCCGGCTATGTGATTTACGCCCTCAACCATGGATTGCGCCGGGACTTGCTGACGGTTTTAAAAACGGCGTATGAATTGCGGCCGGCGCCGGCCAAAGACGCAAAGCATGCTCAAGAGTAATGCCATATTGACGCGCGCAGCCGGCCGGGCGCTATGCGCCGCGCTGGCGTTGCGTATCGCCGGCGCCGCGCCCGAAACCATGCCCCCCGCCCCCCCTGAGCGCGCGGAAACGGCGCCGGCGCCGGCACTGGCAACCGGCCAGACGATTTCCAACCTGTTTGGCGCAGCGGATTCCTTCCGGCATTTCACCATTGCCGTACCGACCGGCCAGGTGGGCCTGGCCGTCGCCATGGGCGGCGGGGCCGGCGACGCGGATTTGTACCTGCGGCTGACTGCGCCGCCGACTTTGCACGATTACGATTGCCGCCCGTTTGTCTTGGGCAACGAGGAAGAAATCAAGGTGGAAAATCCGGCGGCCGGCATCTGGCATTTGATGGCGCACGGGTATTCGGCTTATACCGGCGCATGGATCAGGGTGTCATTGGCCGCCGCGCAGCCGGCGGTTGCGGGCGATCCGGCCGAGCCGTACCGCGACATGGAACTGGCGCTGTACTACGAATTATGCGGTTTTACCAGCCGCAATGAAAACTGGACATCCGAGTTAAGGGCGCAGGCTTTGCGGCAGGAAGGCTGGAACGCTTTCAATGCCGGCGATTTCACCAACGCGGTCAAAGCCTGGACCCAATGGCATGCGATCGAGCCGGACAACGCGGATTCGCTGTCGCTCATCGGCGATGTCCATCTGCACACCGGCGACATTGAGCAAGCCATGGAGTATTACCGCCGCAGCCTTGACATCTATCCCGGTCAAATCGAACTGGCCATGCGCTGCGCGCGCCTGCTGGACACCGCGGCCGGACAATCCGGTCCGGCGCGCGACCTGCTCAATTTTTACGCGCGGATTTTCCCGAACAACTCCATGGTTACCCTGGCCCAGGCCGCCTGGCTGGTGCGCCGGAGGAGGTACGACGAGGCGCGCAGCCTGGCCCAGCAGGTGATCGCCGACGGCGCCGACAAGTCCGACGCCGACAAGTTGCAGGCTTTGACGCTGATGCACGGTTTGCTGCCCGGCATGCGCGAGCGGTTTGACAACCTGTGCGCCATGCTGGCAATCGCCGATCATCCGGGCATGGCCGGGGCGCTGGCATCGAATATACGCGAACACGACTTGTTGATCCATCCCGAATCATGGATGCTTTTGAATTTCCTCGCGCGGGCGGCCGACCGGGCGAAAACGCCGGAGCAGCGCCAGTTTTTCAACAGCCTCCTGCCGCGCCGGACCCTGGCCATCGAAGAATTCCGGCACGGCCGCATGTCGCGCGATTGGGCGGCTTCCAAGGATGAAAACCTCCTGCAGGACGGCCGCCTGATCCTGAATACCGCGGTCCAGCAGTCGGAAGTAGCCCTGCGCCTGGTCCGCTCGGAATCCATGCCCAATGGCTTCGTCGAAACCCTCATTGAAAACAGCCGTGGGTTTTTCTGGATTTACGCCCGGCGCGGTTCCGGCAATATGACCCGTTTCGGGTTTGACGAAGACGGCCGGATTTACCTGCAGCTTTGGATCAACGGCCAGTTGCTGGTCAATTACAACCGGGTGTGGTACCGCCAGCCCGGCATGGCGCGGCTGCGCCTGGAATTGCGCGGCGACGGCGCCTTTGGTTTCGTGGATAACACGCCGGCCTTCAACGCGCCGCTCTCGATCCCGTATGACATGGGCCTGGGCTGGTGGGGATTCGCGCCCTGGAGCCAACAACCCGGCGCCGCCGGCGCCGTAGTGCGCCAGTTGCAGGGCGGGCCCCTGCCGGTCCGCGTCGGGATTCCAGCCGCCGGCCCGGACGAGTCCCCGGATGACAACATCCAGCGTCTGAAAGGCCGCATGCACGAACTCAGCGCGCTGGCGCCGGGCTGGTACCGCCAGCAGGAAAACGGCGCCATCGCCGAAATCAAAACAAACGCGAATCTGGATTTGCGGCTGCTGTGCCGTTACTACCGCGTGCGCCTGCTCCCATCCGTGGCGGTCGGCGACCCGCGCCGCCTGGACCTCGGGCAGTTGATCAACCTGGCCCACTCCAACCGGATTGACGGTTTGACGCTTCTGGTGAAAAAGATGCCGGACCCCGCCTGGCTGGAATCCGCCGAAGCCGCCCTGCTGAACACCAGCTTGACGCTGATGGTCGTCCTGCTGGATGAAAACCAGCCCTCTGCGCTGGCGCGCGAAATCTGCGCGCATGTCGGTTTATTCCCAGCTCCGCGGCGCACGCTGACCCTGCCTGTAATCGAGGGGAAGGCGCTGTCCCCGGTATCGGAACATTCACCCATGGACGCCGCGGCGCCCAGCGCCGTGCTGATTTTATGACGCCATTAACCCCCCAGATTGATTCCAGCGCCCCATCCGCCGGCGTACCCGGCGCCACCGGGATCAAGGCCCGCTGCTCCGCGTGCCGCCTTTCGATCAACGTCATCGAAGCGCCGGCGCCGGCAGTCTGCCCCTTTTGCCGCGCGGCCATGGAATTTTCCACTTACACGCCCCCGCCGCCCGCTGCCATCGAAAAGGAAGCCCATGCCGAAGAGCGCCGTAAATTTTTATACAACAAGCCGCCCATCTGGATAGTGCTGGGACTGGGATTGATCGGCACGCTGCTGCTGACCACCGCGGTGTATTTTCAAATCACCAACCTGGAACATTACTGGTACGCTCCCACCGTCAACATTTACAGCTTGGCGGTGGGCATATTCATCGTCTCCCGGTTTATTTTCGCCGCCTTTTACACGCCCCCGCCGCGCGTGGGATTTCAGCCGGCCACCACCGTGGCAATTCCCTGCATGAACGAGGAAAAAGCCATCGCGCGCTCCATCGCCCGGGTATATTCCGAGGGTTATCCCCGGGATTTGCTGGAAGTCATCGCCGTCAATGACGGCTCCACCGACAATACCCTGTCGGAAATGATGCGCGCCCAGGCCCGCTTCCCGCGCCTGGTGGTGGTGGATTTCGAATTCAACCGCGGCTTGTCCTACGGCATGTCCTGCGCCTCCCTGCTGGCCCGCGGCGACATCATTGTTTTTGTGGATTCCGACACGTTCCTGATGCCCGGCGCCGTCGGCAAGCTGGTGCAGGGCTTCATTGATCCGATGGTGGGCGGCATCGCCGGCCACACGGACGTCGAGAACGCCCGCGTCAATGTTCTGACCAGGATGCAGGATGTGCGCTATTTCTTTTCGTACAAAATCATGAAGGCCTCCGAAAGCATTTTCGGCATGGTCAGCTGCCTGCCGGGCTGCTTTTCCGCCTATCGCCGGGTCTGCGTGCTGCACGTGATGGAAGAATGGATGAACGAAAAAGTGTTCGGCGTGGAAGGGCGCTATGGCGACGACCGCAGCCTGACCAACCTGGTGCTGCGGGATTACCGGATTCTGTACGATGACGACGCCCTGGCGACCACGATTGTCCCCGAAAGTTGGCGGCAGTACACCCGGCAGCAGGCGCGCTGGATGCGCTCGTCTCTGCGCGGCATGGTCGCCGCCACGAAATTCATCTGGCGTAAACATCCCGTACCGGCGATGTCATGGTACGCCATGATGTTCCTGCCGGTGATCGAGCCGTTCATCATCCTGCAGGCGCTGGTCTTCGCGCCGCTGGCGACCGGCGGGGTGACGCTTTCCTACGTGGTCGGCGTGCTGGCCATGACCTTGATCTGGTCGCTTTATCATCTGCAGAAAACGGGCCGCACGCATTGGTGGGCGGGCTTCGTGTTCACGTTCACCTACGTCGTGTTTTTCAGCTGGCAAATCTATTACGCCCTGATTACCCTCTCCCATGGCAAATGGGGCACGCGGGGGACCGGATGAAACTTGAACGCGAAACGCGCGGCGAACAGGAAACCCCGAACCATCCGCCCAGGTTCGGCGACAAGCTGCCCATCGCCTCGGCGCGCGTGCAGGCGCTGAAAGCCAGCTACCGGCAAGCCTGGCTGTATTTCCTGCTGGCCATCTGCCTGGGGGTCGCCTGGTGGGTGCCCATCCGCTACGCCCTGACGCGTTTCCTGATGTTCCGGCCGGCGGCGGCCGGCCCGCGCGACGCCTACGAATTTGTAGCCCTGGCTTACGAGGGCATTTCACGCAATCCCGGCGAGGTCACTCCCGAGCGTTTCCGCGCGCAGGTGGCGGCATTGCGGAACGCGGGCTACCACACGATCACCCTGTCGGACATCACGGCTCTATATCGCGAAAACCGGCCCCTGCCGCGCAAGGCCATCCTGATGACTTTCGACCATTCCCGCAAATCATCGTATTTCGACGCGCGCCGCGTTCTGCAGCGCGCCGGCTGGACGGCGGTGATGTTCCTGTGGACCAAGCCCATTCTCGATGAGGACCCCGCGGCGCTGCGCTGGCCGTACATCCGATCCATGCTGCGCAGCGGCGCCTGGGAGGCCGGCGCCCAAAGCCAGCGCGGATTTGAGACCGTGCTGGCCAACAGCGCCGGCGAGCGGCGGAATTTCATGACCACCCCGCAGTGGTTTCCCGCAGAAATGCGTTACGAAACGCCGGAAGCATTCCGCCAGCGCCTGATGGACGACCATCAGCAATGCCGCGGGATCATTGCCCGGGAAATCGGCGCCCAGCCCGCCGCCTATGCGTTCCCGTACGGCGATTTCGGCCAGTATGACGAGCGCGCGGTGTTTACGCGCCGCTTGAATCTGGACCTGCTGGCGCATTTTTACGAACTGGGCTTCATCCACGGCAACACCGCCCTCAACACCCGGTACAACGATCCGCGCCGCTTGAACCGCCTGCTGGTGCAGTCGGACTGGACGGCGGACGATCTGCTGCAGCGCCTGGAACATGCCTGGCCCTGCAAATCCGGATACACCAGCCCGCAAATCCTGAAGGCGCCGCTGGCCTGGCTGCCGGATTGGGGGGAATTCCAGCTCGCCGGCAACGCGGCCGTGCTGCAAGCCCTGCCCGACACCACAGGCGCCAAGGTCTGGCTGAACGGCAGCGACCTTTACGATGATCTGCACCTGCGCCTGCGCGTGCGCATTACAAACGGCCAGTTCGGGATGTTTTTCCGCGCCTCGCCCGACGGCGAGTCTTACCTGTACCTCGTGCTGACACCGGAAGGCGAAGCCTGGCTGCGCCAGAAACACGCCGGCATGCAACCCTTCACCCTGGGCGCCGGGCACTACACGCCCAATCCCGGCGGCGAAGCGCAGTTGGATGTTTACCTGCGCGACCGCCTGTTTTACGCCACCGCCGGCGGCCACCCGATTTTCCAGGAAATCATTTCCACCCGCGGCGGCATCCGCCCCGGGATGGTCGGGTGCAGCCTCTGGTATCCGCGGCGCGGCCAGGCCAGGGCGGAGATCACCGCCCTGGACCTCAAGCCGTCGCAGCCGGCGTTAATCACCTTCAACCCCGCCGGCAGCCGCGACGCCACCCTCGCTTATTGGCTCAGCCGCAATGCCTTCCGGTACACGCATTTTGCTCCGCCCTGGATGCGGGTGTTTGCCCGCGGCCATGCCGAACAATTCGGCTGGGATGCCGGGTTTTACGGCACGGTCGCCAAGATTCATCGCCTGCAATTTCAGCCGGAAATCGTGCTGGAAAACCTGGATGGATTCGAAAACAACCTGTCGGAAGAAATCGCCCGCACCGCCGCGGCGCTGCCGGCGCAAGGCGTGCTCTGCAATCTCAGCCAACTGGAGGAAGCGGTGCCGCTTTCCCGGATCACCACCTGGCTGCAACTGTTCAGCCGGGCGCTGGACAAGCGCGGATTGACCTTGATCGCGCGGCTGCCCCCCATTTGGGAAAAGGCGCCGGCGGTGGCATCCCTCTTCCAGGGCCTGAGCAACCTGACGGTGGCGGTTACCGCCAATTCACCCCTGCTGCCAACCGTCCGCACCAATGGTTTCAGCCGGATCATCGCGGTGGAGGCGGCCGCGCCCCGCCAGAACGGATACCCGATCGTCTTCCACGAGCTGACCGGCGGCGACGCGGAAGGTTCCCCCACGGCGGAAGACTCCAATGCCACCCTCCTGCGGGAGGAAGGCTACGCCGCGCTGCACCGGGGCGATTTTGACGAGGCCGTAAAAATCTGGCGGCAATGGTCCGCCCTTGACCCCCGCAATGCCGAACCGCTGGCCCTGATCGGCGATGTCTACCTGCAGCAGGATGAAATCGGCAATGCCATTGACGCTTATGGCGCCAGCCTGGAGCAGAATCCCGGCCAGGTAGGCCTGGTGGCGCGTTGCGCGCGGCTGATGTATTCCAAGGCGCAGCGCGGGGACGAGGCCCGGGCCATGCTGGATTTATACGAACGCCTGTTCCCCGACAATCCGGACATCATCCTGGCGCAGGCCGAACGGCTGATTTATGAGAAACAACCCGAAGCCGCGGCTCAGAAAATCCAGCAACTAATCAGTAAAAATCCGGGCGACCTGGACGCGCGGGGCCTGATGCACCGCCTCCTGCCCACCCCGGTGGAACGCTTCGACAATATCCGGGCAATCCTGAAAACCGGCGGCAATCCCGCCATGGAGCGCCACATGCTGCAAACCATCGAGCGCTGGAACCTGCTGCGCTGGCCGGAATCATGGCCGCTCATGAATTACCTCGCCAACCTGACGGAGCAGTCCTCCAACACCGCGCAGCGCGCCGCCGCCGCCGCGCTGCTGCCGCGCACGATGCCCGTGCGGGAGGAATTCAACGCCAGCCGCGTCTCGGATAACTGGATCGTTTTCGGCGACCCGGCCGACCAGGAGGAACAAACGCCGCTGCTGACCGCCGCCCCGGCCCAGACGGAAGCGGTGCTGCGCCTGACCGGCTCCGACACAATGCACAACGGCTTCATTGAAGCCGGCCTGGAGGATGCGCGCGGGTTTTTCTGGCTGTACGCCCGGCGCGAAGACGGCAACATGATCCGTTTCGGCTTTGAACAGGTGGGCCAGCTTTACCTGCAAATCTGGCGAAACGGCCAAGCTGTCGCCAACCAGACCCGGGTCTGGACCAAGCCGCCGGGCATCGTGCGTTTGCGTCTGGAACTGCGCGGCGGCGGCGCCTCGGGATACATCAACGACCAGCCGGCTTTCGGCGCGCCCATTGCGATCCCGCCGGACCTGGGTCTGGGTTGGTGGGGCATGGCCCCCTGGTCGCCGAAATTCGGCGTGGCGCAGGCCCAGCTCCGGGAAGTCGCCGGCGGGCCGCTGCCCGTCCGCGTAGGCGTCTTCAAGCCGCGCGATCCGCCATGGAACGACGCCGATTGCATAAAAACCCTGCAACCCTGGACGCGCGCCATGAGCGCCATCGCGCCGCCCTGGTTCGCGCAGGAGGAGGATGGCGCCATCCGGCGTGAAATCACCGGTGACTTTACCGACCTGCGGATTCTCTGCCGTTATTACCAGATCCGGCTGCTGCCCTGCGTGCGCGCGGCCGTGCTGCGCACGCTGAAAATACAGGACATGATCGCCGTCGCGCAGGGATTGGAACTGAACGGCTTCACCCTGATGGTCAGCCGGATGCCGGGCGAGGAATGGTGCGAACAAATTGAACGCAGCCTCCTGGGCACCGGCCTGACCATCATGGTCATGCGGACAGACGAAGATGAACGCATGGCCGAAGTCCGGGAATTCTGCCCGTTCAACGGCCTGTTCGCCGGACCGCGCCGCGCGCGCACACTGCCTCTGATTGATCCGGCCGCCGCGGCGCCGGCGGATGCCGCGCCGCCCGGCGAAAGCGTTCAGGATGGCGTGGTGCTGTTTGAGTAATGCGATTAAAACCGGTACATCAGCCGGCCGCCCAGAGTGTGCTCCGTGTAATCGCGGATGGCGTTCACGGTAAATTCCGCGGTCAAATCCCAGCCGCTGGCCCACCGGCGCGACAGGGTTACGCCCAAGCCCAGCAGCGAAGCCCAATCCTGCTGGGGATTGCTGCCCGGGTACCAGCCGCCCTTCTCGGCGCTGGCCTTGGCGGTATTGTAGGCATCCAGGTCCTCCTGGCGCGCCTTGTCTTTCTGTAAGCCCAGGTGAAACCGCACGGCGCCGGTGTAATTCGGGTAACTCTGGCTGAGCCGCAGCACCAGGTAATGCCGCTGGTCCCAGTAAGGCGTCCAGTACAAATCGCTTTTGCGGTCCACCGTGTCCACGGAATCATGCAGTCCGAACCAGACATTATGGCGGGATGACATGCGCCAGAGATTTTCCACATTGGCGTGCAGGTGGGAATTGTCGTCCTCAAAAACGGAAAACGCTCCCAGCGCGCTGGCATGCCACCAGTCCTGGATCCGCCAGATGGCGCGCAGGGCGAACCCGTCATATTCCAGCAATTCGCGCGCGGATGGCACCAGGTCGTGCTGGTAGCGCATGGAAGTGTCAAACGAAGGCACCGGGCGCCATTGATGCTCCAGGGCGCCGGTCAGGGCGCCGTCGTCATCCTCGAATTCGTCGCCCTTGAAAGAGCGGTAGCGCAGGTCCATGATGGTATGCGCGCCATGGGCATGGATGTAATTCAGGGCGGCGCCGATCATTTGTTCGTCCGCCTTGTATTTCTGCTCGGTGACCTTGTTGGATTGCAGCATGACCGTGGTGATCGTGGTGCTGTACTGCTGCTGCTGCGAAGTCTCGCCGTCGGTGATGATGGTGATGTCGGAGTAGGATGAAGACTGGCTGGTCTGCTCCACCTCCACCACCGTGTTCGACTTCACGGTCTGCTTGATGCCGCCGACGCCGGCGCGCACTTCCAGGGTCAGCCGCGGATTGATGTTCAACCCGGCGGCCGCGCCGCCATGCCAGGATTCGATCATCACGTTCGCCTTGGTGAAATCCCCTTCGGCGGCCACGAAAGGATGCTGCGGTTCCAGAAACGCCTCTTTCTGAACTTCAGCGTCCGCCGATGGTTGGGGAACAGGCATCAGGCGGGCGACATGTTCCTTCACGTAATCGCTGATTTCCGCCAGGTCTTCCTCCGGGTAGCCGTCGCGTTTCAGCAACTGCACCATTTCCTGCGCCAAGTGCAACTGGCCGCTCAAGGCGGCGATTTCCGCCCGCATCCGGCGCGCGCAGAAAACGGGATGGTTGCGCATGGCCGCCCGGTATACCTCGCGGCCCGTGGTGTAGCGCCTCGGCTCGTAGCGCTTGAACAGCATGGGGTTGTCGCTGGGCATGGAATAGCCGTACTCGTCCTGGATGAAGCCCAGGCGGTAGGAAAACTCCGCCTCGTTCAGAATCACTTCCGGCACATTGAACACGTCAATATTGCAGGAAGTTTCCTGCCCGATGTCGCCGATCGGGTAAGCCACGGCATTGACGGCGGATTCATCCAATTCCAGTTCACGCGCCAGGATGCGCCGCGAATCGCGGAATTCATGCCGCAGCCGGGCGTGGTATTCGCGCAGGGATTCCTGCCGTTTTTTTTCCGGCAGCCAGATGAGATTCGGCAGGGGATTGACCTCCCGCCCCTGCCGGTTGGTCATCGCGGTGTAGCTGGCCTGCATGAGACGGCTTTGCAGTTCCCATGCGCCCGAAGCCTGGTATTCGCGGATTTCGGAAAACGAGGCCGTGTAGGTATCGTGTTTCAAAATGTTGCCGACCGGCAGGAACATGGCCAACGGCACCTGCAACTCCTCCGCCACGATGTTGCCGTAGCGCAGGGAATTGCGCAATGCGTCGTCCATCGTCACGCATACCGTCATATCCGGCGTATAATCGGAAAGCCGCGGTGTTTTGTCGGTCCGCTGCCCGCTCCAGGCATGCCGCAAACCCTGCAGGGCCCGGTTCAGCAGCGGCTTGGCATCCTCCACGGGCGGCGGCTGGGGATGTTTGGCGAAGTAATCGGCGAATTGCGACGGGGTGATGAATTTGAAACCCGCCCGCCGCAGCACCATCAAGTGCTCGCGGAACTGGCGGACCGACGGCACATCCCCCCATTCGCTGGGAGAAATCCCGTGGTACAGCAGGGTGAAGACCGCCCCCGCGGCGCCTTCGCGCTCCAGGCGTTCCAAGGCATCCATGGCGGCGGGGGTATTCCCGCGGGCGAAATGCAGCCTCGCCCAGAAAAGATGCCGGTAAGGATTGTTGGCATTGAACAGGCGCAGGTTTTCATTCATCTTTTTCTCCGCCTCATCGAGATGCATGCGCGCCAGCAGGATTTCCACCATGTCCGTGTGGGCGCGGAGGTTGAAAGGGTTGTTGTCGCGGATGACCGAATGAAAGATGTCTGCAGCACTTCCGTATTGGCGGTCAGCTATCAGCAGTTCGCCGTAAAAAAGCTTGGTGGAAACGTTTTCCGGATCCAGTTTATAGGCGTCGTGGGCGGCTTCCAGGCATTGGGCCAGGGTAAATACCGTTTTATCCGTGTCATACACGCTTTTCATGTAGTTGGCGATTTGCAGCGCCACGCGGGCCCGGGCCTCGTCTTGCTTGGCCATATCCATAACTTTGCGCAAAGCGTCAACGGCCTCTTCCGGACGCCGCGCGCGCATTGCCAGGTTCGCCAGCAGGTTGAGCGCGTCGCGATTGTCGGGGTCAATTTCCAGAATGCGCCGGGCTTCGATGTCGGCTTCCGTCAGCGACCCGATCAGCAGCAGGACTTGCGCGCGCGCCAGCATGTACCCGGGCTGATCGGGCACCACTTCGTTGATATGGTTCCACACATCCAGCACTTCCTCGTATTCCTCGTTGGCGTACATCGCCCAGGCCAGGTCAATTTCCACGTCCAGCCGGTCGGGATCCTCGTCCAGCAGACGGCGCAAATCCTTGCTCGCCTGCTCGGTTTTGCCGCTCCACAACAAAACGCGGGCCAGGGAAATACGCATTTCATACTGGTTGGGATTAAGCGCCAGGCTTTTGCGGTAAAGTTCCTCGGCGCGCGTGAGATCGCCGTCATGCACGGCGACCTGGGCCATCAGGTTGTAGCCCATCGGCTCGTTGGGCGCTATGTTCACCAGGCGCTGCCAAAGCGCGGCTGCTTCTTTTTTGCGATCCATGGACCAATAGGCCCAACCCAGAGTGGACCAGGCTTCCAGCAGGGTCGGGTCTTCCGCGATCACCGCCTCCAACTTGGGGATGGCCGCCTCGTACTGCTTGTCCTGTACGTTAAGCATGGCCTCATACATTTTGGCGCGTACCGGCCCGCCGGCGTCAATGACCTTGGCCGGCGCCAGGTTGGTTGGCATGGCCGCCGCCGCGGATGCATCCGCCGGCGCAGGGTTGGTTGACATGGGCAGCGCCGGGGATTCCCCGGCCGGCGCGGCGGCTGCCTCCGGTGGCGTACTGGTGGACGGCTCAAGGCCGGCCTGCGCCCTGGCGCCCGGCGCAACGATTACGGCGGTCAAGCCCGCGCAAAGCAAAGACCACAAGCGCATTTTACCGGCTTCCGCCGGTCCCGGCCTCGGTGTTGGTTCCATAGATTGCCTTAACGATATTTTCCGCCAGACGGTCGGCGCCGGCGCGGTTCAAATGCATTCCATCCGGATCGCGCACCTGGACCGGCAAGCCTTTGGGTCCGATGACGTAAGGCGTAAACTTGCCGGGGCGATGCCCCAGGATCGGCCGCGTCCGGAAAAACTCCACCCGCGGGCGACGCGCGGCTTCCTCGCCGACCAGGCGGTTGATGAGCAGCACATCCTCCTGAATTTTATCATCGCGCATGTCGGGCAATTCCAGCCACATCATGCGGGCGGCGGGATGGGCGATGATCAGATCCATCAAGGCGCCCACCCGGCGCGCGTATTCCTGCTGCCACTCCGGCTCTTCCTCCTTGATGATGCGGTCGGCGGTCTGCATGGGCTGGCGGTCGTTGGTGCCGAACCAGACCAGCGTCAAGTCCGGATTGAATTCCTCCAGCAGCGTCCGGGTTTTGGCCATCCAGTCGAACGAATCCAACCGGGCCAGCCCGGTGCCGATGGAAGTGTAAGCACGCGTTGCCACGCCCGACTTCCCCGCCAACGCCAATTCCAGCGCGTGCGCCGGCAGATTCATCATCGAATCGCCGATGATCAATATGCGTGCCGGCGGAGCAGGCGCTTCCTCCGGCGCGGCCCAGCCGCCCGCCGCGGCGATCCACGCCGCCAACCATCTCAGCCATTGTCCCAAGATTCTCGTTTCCATGCCGCTGCTCCCGGATATATGTTTCTAATCCCGCAGATGTTCCACCATCGAGCGGAACCGGTCCGCGCCAAGCATCACGGAAAGGTCGCGCGCCGGCGCCAACGCCGCCAGCCAGGCATCCCGCACCCGCCCGTAGGGGCGGCGTTCCGCCGCCTCGTACAAGTGCCGGCCGTTTAAGATTCCGGCAATAATGTAGAAAACCAGCACCGCCGCGGCGACGCGGCGCAATGACGCGCCAAGCTGCGCTTCGGCCCGTTCTTCCCCGATATCCCGCCGATGCTTCGGCTGATCTTTGCGCATTGCCCGCTGCTTTCCTGTAAACTTGGTTGTCAAAACATGCGCCGTTGAAACAAGTTTAACATTCCGCGGCTAAAATTGGAAATAAATAAACGGAGCGACGCCCTTTGGACCCAGTCCCAGGATCAAAGTCAAAACCGCCGCGGCCGCCGTTCCCTGCCAGATTGGATGCCATTTCCCGAAAACATTCCACAACCGCTCGCAGCGTCGGCCGTCGAGCAATTGCGTCAGGTACCCGGCCGCAATCGCCGCCAGGACAACACCCCCGGCGCATTCCGCCGGCTGCCGCCAACGCGCCATGGCCTGCAACATCGCCGCGGCGTCGCCGAAACTCTGGCAGCGGAAAAACAGCCAGGAAAAGCAAACCAGGTGCCAGACGGCCAGTCCCCGCAGGATGGCGGCTGCGGCTCCGCCGGACGAGGACCAGCCGCGGCGGGCCAGCCAATCGCCCCCCGGGCGCTCCGCCAGCAGGGAAGAGCCGTGCGAGCGCGCC
>JAXGSX010000011.1:0-24810 GCA_040775225.1 Kiritimatiellia bacterium
CGCCGGCCGATCACCCGGCCGCTACGCCATTCCTGGTCTGGAATCCGCATCCTTATCTTTACCAGGGTCCGTTGGAATTGGAGGCCTGCCTGGATCACCGGCCGATTGCCGCCTATGCCGGCCGGCCCGACTCGTTGCCGCTGGAAGTCCGCGGGCCGGACCGGCGGCCAATGCCTTTCCAGGTGATTGCCACGGAACATGCATCGTTCCCAAGCCTTGCCTGGCGCAAGCGCATCGTCGTTAATGTGAAAATCCCGCCCTGGGGCTGGAGCGTCTTTACCATGGGATGGCGGGAAGGCGCGTGGCGCCCGCGCGTTGCCGACCCGGTAAAAGGCGCCGGCCATACTATCCGCAACGGCCGGTTCCGCATCCGCGCGCGCAACGGCGCGCGCGGGGTGGATGTTTTTTTGCGCGGCCGGCCGTTGTGCGGGCAGGGCGGACTGCAACTGGCCGCCGTTGACGATAAGTTCGGGTCCTGGGGCGATGAAAACGAAACGCCGCCATCCGCCCAGCGTAATGAAATCAAAGGATATTGGAAAATTACCGATGTGCATTTGCTGGAATCGGGCCCGGAACGGTGCGCGCTCTGGGTGCGGTTCAGCCATGGCCGCTCGCGCGCGGACCTGACTTTCACCCTGGCGCGCGGCCGTGCGGCGGCGGATGTGCAGGCGCGGATTTTCTGGAGCGAACGTTCCGCGCGTTTGAAATTAATCATGCCTTGCGGCGGCAACGCGGCGGAATATGACGTGCCCGGCGGCGCGGTCCGGCGCGCATCCTGCGGCGAAGTTCCGGGAGGGCGCTGGGTGCGGGTCGAAAACGGCGGCGCGGGTTTTGGCTTTGCCAGCGATGCGTTATACGGATTTAATCTTTGCCAGGGAGTTTTGGAAGCCTCGATTGCTCGTTCCAGCCGTTACGCCGACACCCGGACGATGCCCGCCTCGGCTGAACCCTGGCGGCCGGCAATGGATTTGGGCGAATTGCAATTCCGCTTCCTGCTGGCCGGCGGCGATGCGCCATTGGCGCGGCAAGCAGAATTTTTGGAGCAACCGCTGCCGGTTATGCCGCTGCCGGCCGCAACGGGCAGTTTGGGTCGCGCCGGATCTTTGGGGCAGTTGCTGCCCGCCGGACTTCAATTGCTGGCCGTCAAACCGGCCTGCAATGGGCGGGGGTGGATCATCCGGGTCCGGGAAATTGCGGGCCGCCCCGCGCGCGCCCGGTTGGTTTGGATGGGTGAACCGCTGGCGCTGGGAAGAGTGGGACCATATCAGTTTGCTTCCTGGCGGATTGGCGGCCGGCCCGGGCATGTGGGGGCGCGAAAATGTATGATAACGGAAGATTGAGTTAAGGGGAATGCTATGCGCAAGATGATGATTTGGGCGTTATTCATGGCGGGCGCCTCCGCCGCCGCGGCGGACAATTTCACGGATGCGCCCTGGACCGGCCGGCTGCTCCCGCTGCCGCAGGAGATTTCCATTGCCGGCGCCGTTACGGCGCGTGTGTCGGAAATTACAATTATTCCGCCGCCGGGGTTTTCACCGGTATCGGCACAGGCGGTGGCGGAATTGATGCCGTTGATGCCGGCGTCCGCGGCTGCAAAACCGGCGATCACCATCAAGTTTGTCCTGGTTAACCAGGCTGCTGCCGGCCGGCATCGGGAATTATTGGCGCGCCTGCCAAAATTGCCCAATGCCGACCAGGCCTATGCCATTGCCGCGGAACAGCAGAAACCCGGCGCGGAGATTGCCATCATTGCCAATACCGATGTCGGCCTGTTGTATGGCGCGTTGACACTCCGGCAGTTGCTGGGATTGCCGGGGGAATTTGAAAATTTAAACTTGTCCCGCCCACGGCGGGACGTGCAACCTCAAATTGCTGATACCATGGTCATCCCCATCGCCCGGATCGTGGACTGGCCGGATATCGCCGAACGCGGCGTCTGGGGCGGGCAGATATTGACCGCCGCGGATTTGCGCTGGTATGCCCGCTGGAAAATCAACCTGATCGAACCCAAGGGCGCGAATGTCCAGTTCTTTCTGGACCGGGCGACCGCGCAGCCGGTGATGCGCATGCCCGACACCAACCTGGTGGCCGAGGCTGCGCGTTATGGCATTAAAATCCTGCTGTCAGTCTCCCACCTCGATTCGCTTTCGGTCAATTCAGGGATAAACGCGGCGTTGACCAATGAAAAATTGAAGCACTGGAAGCCGGCCTTGAAGGCTCCGCCGCCGGGCGTGAACAGGCCGCCATACGGGATTTGTCCGTCCAGCCCGGTCTTTCACGAGTTCCTGGAAAAATGCCTGCGCCTGGCGCTTGATAAAACCTATCCGTACCATCATGAGTGTTGCGTGTGGTTGTCTGAAGGTCTGCATCCCTGCCATTGCGAAGCCTGCAAAGGCAAGGCAGTCTATGATTTGGAAGTGCAGGCGATCAGCGGGGTTTTTCAACGGTTAAAGGTTGATTACCCGGAATTGCGCCTGCGCATCCTGTGCTCACAGGGAGTTTACCCGGCGAATGCGGCGGATTTGGATAAGCTCCCGCCGGATGCCGGGCTGGTTTTTTACAGCGGCTCGAAAACCTACGCGATTGACCGCCAACCCATGATCCCGCCTTTGCTGGAAGAGTTTGCCGGCGGCGGCCGCTGGCTGGGCGTCATGCCGGCCTTCGCCCCGCTGGGAACGATAGTGCCTTTTAATTGTCCGCAACTGGTCAAATCCCGCATGCATGAATTCGCGGGCAAAAACCTTTCGTCCGTGGATGTGTTTGTAACCCCAATCCGGCAATTCCAGGAATTGAATCTGGCGGCGGCGGGCGAATGGGGCTGGAATGCCGGGGGCCGCGATGAGCGGGAATTTTCGCTGGCGTATGCTCTGGCCCGGGAATACGATGATCCTGAGGATTTTGCCGACTGGGCTGCGGCGGTGGGCGATGTGAATTACGACCTGGCCGAGTCGCGCCTGCTGATCCGCTTGGGTGAAATGCCGTTGCTGGGTCTGGACAAGATTTATTCCTGGGCGTTTTTCTTCAAGCATGCGGCGCTGGTCAGCCAGCCGGGCCGGCTGGGTTTCAGCCTGCAGGCCGCCCGGGGCGCGCTGGCCCTGGCGGAACGCGCCGGCAACCCGGCTTTGCTGGAGGCATCGCAATTCAGCCTGGCGGCGGCGGAAGCCTTTGCGGCCTTGTGGCGGATCAGCGATTGCATCAAACAACCCGCTCCGGACGGATTGGACCCGTACCGGATGGAAATGGCTTTGGATCAGTTGAATTCGTCGGCGGCGGCAGTATGCGCGAACGTTTATGCCTGGCAGGAACGGATTTTGAACGGCGCGCCGGAAATCGGCTTGCCGCGTCCGCCCAGTTTCGGCGCCCGCACCCGCCAGGCAGTGATCGGCTTGCTGGCGCTGGCGGATTATCTCCAGGGCTTCGCCGCCCGGGATGGCGCGGCGGCACGCTGGCAATTGCTGCGCCCGGTGGAAATCGGCGAGTGGACCGCCGCCGATTTTGTCAAAGACCGCGCGGAGTTGCAATTTGATGTCACCCGCGCGGCGCCCTTGTCAGGCGGCCGGTATTTTGTCTGGCTCGAGAATTTTGACGGCGCCGATGCAATTTTGTCGGACATGGAATTGGCCGTCATCGGGACGGGAACCACCAACATGGTCAAACCGTTCCTGCCGCCGTTCGAGCGGAATGAAAGGGATCGGCATTGCCTGGAAATTCCGGCGCGCGCTGAAAACGAACGGTTGCATTTGAAGGTGGCGCTGGAAATCAGGCGGCCCGGGGCGGATGGAACGTCGGGCATGATCAGTTGGCGGCGTCTGCCGCGGCCGGATGAATTGCCATTCCAGCCGGCGTCGGGGGCTTTCATTGCTCCGGCGCTGCCGCTCAGCCGGCCGGCGCCGGCTGTGCCGCCGCCGCTGGCGCGCCTGCCGGACAAAATCATGGTCGGCGTCATCAGCGGCGAAGGCGCGCCGGAATTGGCGGACGCGCTGAACCGGCAGCAGGATATACATGCCTTTCCCCTGACAGTATTGGCGCCGGCGCATCTGGACGCCTGCGATGTGATCATTGCCACGCGCCAGGGCGACAACCTGCGCCTCAATCCCGCCCGGCTGAACCGCGCCGTGCCGGACTTGCGCCGGTGGGTTCGGGACGGCGGCGGCCTGCTCTGCCACCACATCGCGGTGGGCTTCCGCACGCAGCAGGCTGTTTTCGGCGAAATCGCCGCCGTCAATGGCTCGAAAACCGGGTGCGACTTGCGGGTAACGGATCAATCCAATCCGGTCGTTAAAGGGTTGCCGGCCGGCGGGATTATTCAAGCGAGCAATGCCCTGCGCACTTTCATGCTGGAGGCCGCCCCCGGCGCCGCCCGCGTGCTGGCGCTGGACGGAGAACAATCCGTTCCGGCATTTGTCACGATGGAGGTTGGACGCGGACGCGTGGCGCTCAGCGGCCTTTATCTGGCTTTCAGCCCCGCGCCGGATCCGAAAGCGGACCAAGCGGACTTGCGGATGCAGTCGCAGTTGCAGTCCCTGCTGGTCAACACCGTGCGCTGGCTGGCGGCGGGGCGTCAGCAGTCAGACATGCACAGCCGGGGTGGGCGATAAAACGTCTTGAAATCGCCGCGGCCGGCAAAGAAATTTTTCAAGCCGTGAATGCTGTTTGTCAGCCTGAGGCGTCTACTGAGATTCATTGTCGTTTATAGTTGACATTATCATATTGATTGATATGATCATTATGATTATCTGTCATTGTCGGTATCAGAGCAAGGAGTGTTGCTATGAAAATTGTTTCGGCGGTTGAGGCGCGTAAAAATTTCGGGCATCTCTTGAATCTTGTGTCGCTGACACATACCGATGTATTAATTGAACGTGCCGGCAAAAAAATCGCCCGCCTTACTTCAGTCGTAAATCCGGAGTTGCCGTTGAAGCTTGACTTGCGTAAGGCGAAAGGACTGGGCAAGGAAGTCTGGGCGGACATCCATGCTGACGAATATGTTGAAAAGGAGCGCGCGCAATGGGAATGAGTTTCAAGCGTGGGCAACGGGTTTTCATTGATACCGCGCCGTTGATCTATTGGTTTGAAGAAAATTCCTTGTATGTAAGGAAAATGGCGCGGTTTTTTGATGAAGTCACCAATGCAAAAATTGCCCTGGTTACTTCAATGGTGACATATATCGAGTTATTGACATTTCCTGAAAAAAAAGGCGATCATGATTTGTCGGCGAAATACCAGGAATATCTCTTAAATTCCGAACAAATAAACGTTCATCCGTTGAATGTATCAGTGGCGAACGCGGCAATTAGATTGCGCGCGACAGCCGCCCTGAAAACACCCGATGCCATTCAGTTGGCCACCGCCAAAATAAGCGGTTGTGATTACATTCTTTCCAACGACAACAAATGGGCAGCCATTTCCGATGTGCGCGTGGTTTTGGTTGCAAGTCTGCCGGAATAAAACAATGCATAGTGTCAGTATGATTAAAATTAAACCGGACCGCGATGAACCTTTGCGCCGTTTTGCGGAGCAGTTCCACCTGTTCAGCGCCATTTATCCGCAGGTTGAAGGTGAAGTCTATAATGGCGAACTTCAAGGCGGCGAGTTTTCCATCGGGGCCCGGCATGCCGCGGCATGGTACCTGGAACGGTTGCTGGCTGACCGGCAGGGGGATGGAGTCACTTTCTGGGGCTCGCTGATCAAGCCGGACCGGAAACCGGGCATTGTCCGGTGGTGGCGGGGCGGCCGGCGTTTGCTGGAATTTGAGGATTGGTTCCGGCGGCATGGCGTATACCTGATGACGCTTTATTCGCAGGGCCATCATGGCGAGCTTTTCATGGACCCGGCGGTGGCGCGCGCGCTGGGCCAATGGGATAATTACCTTGGCGAAAACGTGGGCGAGTTGATGAACCGCTGGTTCGGCGGCAATCACCCGGCATCCCGGGCCGGCGCGCTCAAGGACTTGCGGGAAATCAAACAATGCCTGATCAATGACTTCCTCCAGCCGGTGGTTGCCAAACTGAAAAACATGGGATACCCCAGGGTGTTTTCAACCAGCTGCTACGCCTGCGCCAACCTGGAATTCGAGGCCGGCTTTGACGCGCCTTTTGTCGAAAGCCTGTGCTGCGACTATAATGTCAGCGAAATGCGCGGCGCCTGCCGCAAATGGGGCCGCCCGGCCTGGGGTTGTTATTTCAACCACGACTGGTACACCAAGAACATCCCCTACGCAGCGGATCAGAAATTCGACCTGCTGCGGGCTGCCTTACATGCGGCCTGGATGAATGGCGCGGCGGCCGTGTTCCTGGAAAGCGGTAACTTCTGGACGGAGGGAGGGTATTACACCCAGGGCAGCAGCGGCAATGTGGATTATGAGCATCCGATTTGCCGGCGTTACCGGAAGGTCATGGCGGATTTCTACGACTTTGCCCGCCATACCCCGCGCGGTCCGGCCGGACCGATCGTGCCAATCTGTTTTGCGCTCGGACACCTGGACGGGCATCGCGGGCAGCGGAGCGTGATGGGTTGGCACGACCAATATTGCCACCACCGGCCGGCGATCTGGGGGCAGCTCGCCCTGGCCAAACACGATTTCAATTACCTGTATAACGATCCGGAAGCCGGGTGGGATATCTTTTACAAGACGGTGTTCCCCATGCGCGGCGACAGCCTGGCGCCGTTCCACAATCACCGCCTGTGCGGCGCGCCTTTCGGCGCGGCGGACGTAATGTGCATTGACGAGCATGCGCCGGCGGAAGCGCTGTCGTATTACAAGCTGATCGTTTACACCGGCTGGAACACCATGGAGCCGGCGATTTACGAAAAACTGGTCGAGTATGTACGGAGCGGCGGCGCCTTGCTCATGGCCTTGCCGCACCTGTCCACGCGCGCGGACCGCCAGTTCTGGAATTATTCCGCCTCCGACCTGGTCCATGGCGGGGACTTGCGCGATTTGTTCGATGTTCAGATAACCGGCCAAGGCCGGTTCATCCTGAACTTGCAGGATTTGGGACGGTGGCCCCACGATTTGTTTCCATTTTACGACTATGACGCGGAGCAGGCAAGCCAGGCGTCGCGCCGCCTGCTGCCCGATCTGCGGGCGGAAGCGCTGACAGCGGAAATGCGGGTTGGACCGGAAGCCGAGCCGCTGTTCCTGGCGGATGTGCGGGGCCAATATCAGCGTCCGTCGGGCAAGGGCGAGCCGGTGTTCCTGCGGCGGCGGCTCGGCCGGGGATGCGCTTACCTGGTAGCGGCATGGGATTACCCGGGCGCGCCCGGCCTGCAGCCGCTCTACCGGCATATCCTGCAAAACCTGCTGTTCGAACACCGGAATCCGCAGGCATATCTCACCGACCCGGATTTGCCCCGGCCGGGCGAGCATTGCGATTACGTGTTTTTTACGGTGTACCGGGATCGCCTGTGCCTGCTGAACACCGATTGCGTCAGAAACCGCGCGGTGGATGTCTGGCTGGATGGAAAGCAAACACGCATTGATTTGCAGCCGGGCGAGTTCCGCATGCTGGACCGGAAGGAAAACAAACCGCGGGGAAATACCCCATGAATGTTTTACAGCGAACCTGCCTGGCCGCGCTGGCCGGCGCAGCTTGCGCAATTCACGCGGGGGAATCGGACCGCTGGGCCATGCGGGCGATTCCACTGCCCCGGCAATTGCATGTGCGCGGCTCGGTCAAGGCGGCCCCGGCCGACATCGAGTTGGCGCCCTTCCAGCACGCTGCCGCGCCGGTTAATGCCGCGCGGCGGATAATTGAAAGGGTTGCCCGGGGAACAATTCCGCGGCCGGCCGGCGCCAAACCAGTTGCCGTCCGGATTAGCTTGAATTTGACCGGCGATGAAGCGGTCCCCCCGCTGAGCGATGAGGTTGCCCGGTTAAGGGATTTGCCGAATGCCGGCCAGGCTTATGCCATCGCCTGCGCGGAAACTAATGGCGTGCTGGAGATACGGCTGCAGGCCAATGCGCCGGCCGGCTTGCTGTATGCGGCGCGCACGCTGGCGCAAATGGTGATTGCGCCCGGTGTGCAGGAGATCACGGCCGATGCGGTGCTGGAAATCCCAGTGTTGACGGTGTTGGATTGGCCGGATATCGCGGAGCGCGGGTTCTGGGGAAACCTTGCCGCCGATCCCGCGTTCCTGGAGTGGATGGGCGAATACAAGCTCAACCTGGCCGAAATCGGCGCCAACGGCGCGGGGTGTAAACGCCTGGTGGATGCTGCCGGCGCCGGCGCGATCGTTTACAGCCGCGACTTGTTCGACCTGGCGGTCAGCAATGCCATCGAGCCGGTTCCGTTCATCCCTCATTTTGATTCCGCCAGTTTCGGCATCAACAGCGGCTTGTATCAAAGATATCCCGAAGCGGAAGGCCGCGCCGCCAATCCGCTAACCAAATCCACGGCGGCGCTGGATAATCCCGGTTTGCGGCGCGTATATGCGGACTGGGTCAAGGCCATGGCCGCCATTCCCGGCGTCCGGAAAATTGACGCCTGGCTGTCGGAAGGCGCGAACTTTGACGCCGATACCCTGGCGCGGCATCCGGACACGCCGGGGCATGTGCTGGAAACCCGCCTGATGCTGGAGGCCTGGGAGGCAGCGCGCCAGGTCAACTCCAACCTGATGCTCCGGGTGATGCTCTCACAGGGATCGCTCGATCATTACCCGGCCATCCTGGCCGCCATCCCGCCGGAAGTTGGCGTGCTATATTATCATGGCAGTTGGCGTCCGATCTGCCCGGGAACCTACAGCCAGACCCGCGAGAAAATCATCATTCCCGTGCTGGAACAATTTGCCGCTCGCGGCGGCTGGCTGGGAGTGGTGCCGACGGTGGCCAACCTGAACATGAACAGTTTCTGGAGCTGCCCGCAATTTGTGCAATACCGCCTGGCAGAGATACAGGCGAAGGGTTTGCGCAATATCATGGCATTTGCCACGCCCAACCTTGAGGTGCGGGACATGAACTTTACGGCAATGGCCGAGTGGGCCTGGAATGCCAGGGGGCGTTCCCCGCGCGAGTTCGCCAGAGCCTGGGCCTTCCGCAGAGGTTTTGATCAGCCGGAACTGGTGGCGGACTGGGTCGAGGCGCTGGGACCCGTCAACTGGGACCTGGCGGCTTCCGGCGTGCCGGGCGCCCGGCTGGAACGCGCGGCGGACAGCATCAGGCAGCGTCCGGCTGCCTTGTTCGGCGCGGCCTTGTTCCGCGAAATCCGGGATATGGAACAGGTTCGCGACAACCTGGCGCGCTGCGAGCAGGCACGCCGCCTGGCGGAAGAAATCGGCAGCGAGGCGCTGACCGTTGAAACCCTCTACACTCAGGGCTACATGCAATTGATCCACGAGTTGGGTGTGTTGAACAACCTGCCGGTTAATGCCGCGGAATTTTCCGGTATCCAGAAAAGAAAGGCGGCGGAAAGTCTGCAAAGGCTGACGGCGGCAGCCCTGCAAATCACCGCGGCCGCGCAGAAGGAGCGGGAATTGCTGTTTGGCGCGGATTCTGTCATGCGCGGGCGCTGGCTGGATCCCCTGGTCCAGGGCGAAATCCTGGCAGCCGCGGCGGTGGGAGAGTTCGCCGGCGTCTGCCCGGAAGCGCCGCGACTGCAAAGCCGTTTATGGCGGAAAGCAGCGGAATGGGATAGTTCGATTTTCGCGGAAAAAGCCGATGTGACGGCGGAGTGGGATGTAACGGAGTCGCTGCGCGAGCCCGGCCGGCACATTTTTCTTTTGCGCGCCCAGGCCGGACCGCCGGTGGAGATTAAAGGCCTCCGGCTGCTGGAGCAAGGAGCGGCTGGCCGACGTATGGTGTTGAGCGAAGATCAACATGATGGTCACACTTTTGCCTGGCACACCCGGAATCCGCTGTATTCACTGGAAATGCCGGCTGTGCAATCGGGAGTAAAGTATATTCTCGCCGCCGAGTTGCAGGGACATGTCCCCCGCACCGCATCAGTCCTGGAAAATTCCAAAGGCGTGGTTTACGTCAAAAAAGGAGACCCCGGCATTTGACCTCGGGAGGGAATGTGGTATGCCTGAACTGGGCCGCTTGCAACCGCTGAACCTCAAACAACCGTTGAACGTCTCTTAACCAATCAACCCTGTTGTTGCCCCCCATAACTTGGAATCCACGACATGCATGCTCCGCTAACCTCCCCCGCATCCGGTTTGTTTGACCTGACCGGCAAGAACGCGCTGGTCACCGGTTCCACCCGCGGCCTGGGGCTGGCCATCGCCCGCGGATTGGGCGCCGCCGGCGCGCGGATAATTTTGAACGGCACACGCCGGGCGGGAGTGGATGAAGCGGTGCGGGAATTGCGCGAGGCGGGGCTGACGGTAGCCGGACGGGCTTTTGATGTTGCCAACGCCGGACAGGTGGATGCCGCGGTGCGCGATATAATAAAAGCATTCGGACGCATTGACGCGCTGGTCAACAACGCCGGCATCCAAATCCGCGGGCCGCTGGCGGATTTCAACCCGGCCGACTGGCATAAAATCCTGGATGTCAATCTTACCAGCGCCTTCCTGGTTGCCCGTGCGGTGGCGCAGGATATGCTGGCCCGTCAGTCGGGCAAGATCATCAATATCTGTTCCATGCAGAGCGAGTTGGGCCGCCCCGGCATTGCCCCTTACGCCGCATCCAAGGGCGGACTCAAAATGCTTACCCGCGCCATGGCGGCGGAGTGGGGCCGATATAACATCCAGGTGAACGGTATCGGCCCCGGCTATTTTCTTACCGACATGACCAAGCCGCTGGCGGCGGATAAAAAATTCGACGCCTGGCTGCGCGGCCGGACGCCGGCCGGGCGCTGGGGGCGTCCGGAAGAGTTAATTGGTCCGGCAGTCTTCCTGGCTTCCGACGCCTCGTCCTACGTCAACGGCCAGATACTATACGTGGATGGCGGGATGCTGGCCTGCGTGTGAAGGCGCAGGCAGGGTGCGACCTCCGGGCGCGCCGAATGATCCCCGGGAATGACGCAGTTCTGGCGCCGGCGCGCGCCGTCAAAAATCCTTGCTTTTTTGGCCGGTTTATAGTTTAAGACGCAAATGAATGTGAATAAATCGCAAATGAATGTGAATAAATCCGGCCTGGAATACCGGCTGCAGGACCTCCCCGCCTGCCAGCGTCCACGCGAATTGCTGGATCAAATCGGGATTGACAAGGTGGAAATTGACGTTTTGCTGGCGATCATCCTCCGCAGCGGAACGCGCGGGATGAACGTGCTGGAACTGGCGCGCGCCCTGCTCCGGGATTACCGGTCGCTTTCCGCGCTGGCGGCGGCATCGGAGCGGGAATTGCGCCGGCCGGGCATCGGGCGCGTGAAGGCCCAGGTGTTGAAGGCGGCGTTGGAATTGGGACGCCGGCTGACGCTGGAGAAACTGGAAACGCAGCCGTTAATCCGCACCCCGGGAGACGTGGCGGGGATTCTGCGCGAAGAGGCGCGGGTGGTGAACCGGGAAAAATTCTGGGTGCTGCTGCTGAATTCGAAAAACCGGCTGCTGGGCAAACCCATCGAAGTGACTTCGGGGTTGCTTGATTCCACCCAGGTGCATGCCCGCGAGGTGTTCAGCGCCGCCATCAAGGCCTCCTGCGCGGCGGTGGTCCTGGCGCACAATCATCCGTCTGGCGATCCGGCGCCGTCCGCCGACGACCTGCACATCACCCGGCAGTTGATCGAGGCCGGCAAGATTCTTAAAATCCGAGTTTTGGATCATGTAATCATTGGCCGGGCCTCCGTCGCCGATCACAACGAATACGTCAGCGTGCGCGAGAACGGGCTGGCGGATTTCGGCTGATGGGTATTCAGGCCAAAGTTCAAGGTTCAGCGGGGCCAAGGTCGCGGATTGACGGGATGTGTCCAACCATGAGCCTCTCTTAACCGCACACCACGCCGCGTGCAACATCCCGGATCTTCGATCTCCGCCTTGTCCCGGGGCCGCTCCGCGGACTCGCCTGCGGGCCTGGTCAATTCCGCTGGCGGTTAATGCATTTTGCGATTTGTAAAACACTTGACTGCCGGCCGGTTTTGTGCCATGATTATGATTACGTAATCAAATACAAGCGACCGCCCCGGAGCGGCGGTTCCCCGGAGAAATATCATGCCGCTGCCGATCGCCGTTAAAAAGAATTTGCTGTTTGCCGCCGCGCCCAACCAGATGATCTGGGCCATCAACGCCGCTTACGCCGAGGCGCGCAGCAATACGCTGGTCCTGGAGCGGCGCGACAACGATTCGCACGACCGCCCGGTCCGCCACTGGCAGGACTGGACGGCCATTACCCGCCGCATGCGTTCTGCCGACAACGGCCGCACCTGGCAACAGGTAGGCGAGGACCTGGCCGTGCCGGCCCTGTCCTCGATGGAACCCATCCGGGGCGGGCGCCAGAATTTTTTCGATCCGCATCGGAACGCATTGCTGTCAATTCACGTCCGGTCGGAAGCCTGGCGCGCGCCCAGCGGCGGGCAGGCGTGGGCCCACCGGCGCAACCGCCTGTTTTATGAAATATCGCGCGACGGCGGATTGACCTGGACCCCGCCGCGCCAGATCGTCTTTGCCGGCGCCGGCTGCGATGATGTCCAGTGGATGCCCGGGATTTACGCCGGCCGGCAAAACGTCTGCGTTGACCAGGGGCCGTTTGTTTTGAACGATAAGCGTGAAATCATTTTCGGCATGCATATCAATGACGCCGGAAGCAAGCCGGCGAATAAAACGGCGTTCCTGATCGGCCGCTGGGACGCGGCCGGCGCCGCGTTGCAATGGGAAATCAGCCGCCTGATCGAAGCGCCGCCCGGCATCACGTCGTCCGGCGTCTGCGAGCCGGATTTGACCGGGTTGCCGGGCGGCCGGCTCCTGGCCACCATGCGTTGCCAGGGCATCCGCGACCGGCAAGTTCCGAGTTCGCGCCAGTTTTCGGTGTCGGATGACGGCGGCCGCACCTGGACCGCGCCGCGCACGCTGTCCTATGACGACGGCCGGCCCGTGTGGGTGCCGGCCAGTGTTGCGCGGTTCCTGACCCAGCCCGTGACCGGCCGGATATTCTGGTTTGCCAATATCCTGGATCAGCCGGTTTGCGGCCAGATTCCGCGCTACCCGCTGGCCATGGCGGAACTGGACCCCGAACGGCTTTGCTTGATCCGCGATACCGTCAGCGTGATCCAGGATTTGCCGCCCGGCGCGCCGGCGGCCGGCAGCGGCTCCTACGAGTTGGGACGGCGTTACAGCAATTTCGGCTATTATGTTGACCGGGCCAGCGGCGAATTCGTGCTGCTGGCGGCGGAAGAGCCGAAAATCACCTGGGAACACCCGGAAGCGGATTGTTATTGCTGGCGGGTGCAAATTACATGAATCAACGGCATGCAATGCGGCAGGTATTTTTCTGTACGGCGGCTTTGAGTATGGGATGGATTTGCAGTCCGGCCGGCTGGGGCGATCCGGTCGCGCCGGCGGATGCGGCCCCCACCGGCATCGTCGCGCAGGCGCAGGCCTGCCTGGCGGCGGACGATGCATCGCGTCCGGAGTTATGGCGGAGGCTGGCGGAATACTGGGGCGACTGGGAGGCGGTGATCCTGGCCCTGATGGAAGCGGAGCCGCGGGCATGGGCGGCGCCGACGCCGTCCCTGCAAGAACAGGAGTTTGCACGGCCCGGCTTGCTAGGCAAGCATCCGGACAGCCGCCTGTTCTTTCATGTGCCAACGAATTACACGCCGGCAGTCCCGGCCGGTCTGCTGATCTTCATGCACGGCGGCGGCGCCGGCAGTCCGCTGAACGCCGGTTTGCCCTACCTGGGCAACCACCGGACGGTGGGGCTGGCGGAGCATCTCGCGAAGTTTCCGTATATCGTGGTTACGCCCTCCGCGCCGGTCAACACGAATTCCTCCAGCCGCTGGAATCTGCCGGAAACGGAAGCGTATCTGGAGGATGTCATCAGCGAATGCCGTTACCGGTTCAACCTTGATCCGGACCGGGTGGCGCTGGGCGGCTTCTCCATGGGCGGCTTCGGCGCGTGGATGCAATGCGAGCGGTTTTCGGATAAAATCGCCGCCGGATTCATCGGCGGCATGGGCGCGGCTTACCTGGATATCAATTACCGGGCATTCCAGGGCGGCGCGCCGTTGTTCATTGTGGCCGGGCAATATGACGGGTTTGTCGAACAAATGGAACATTACCATGGCCAAGGCGTAAAACTTTCAGATGAACAGCGCCCGCCCCGCGATCTTTGCGATTCCGGCTGGGTGCAGATGGCGGTCCGGCGCTTCCGCGAATATGACATTCCTTTTGTCATGAAATGGCACCAGGGCGGGCATACCATGCGGGGCGAGGCGGCGCCGGCGATGGAGATATTCTTCGATTGGGTGCGGACGAAAAAACGCGATCCGTTCCTTCCGCGGACGGTGGTGGTCTCGCCGGGCGGGGTGATTTTCTCGCGTCGCGTCGGCGAATACCCGCCGATCCGCCATAAGCGCTGGTGCAGCATCCTGGAAATCAGCGCCGGCCAGGTGGCCTACGATGCCTGCCTTGTCGACCATTCCAAACCCTGGCGCCCGCAGGCCTTTGAATCCCTGGAGGAATACAATCAACGCACAAAATACTCCACCGCCAACCGGGAAATATCCGGCGGCTGGGTTGATGCCGCTTACCAGGGCGATAATTTGTTCGAAGTCAGCGCGGAGAATGTGAGTAAATTATCGCTCTGGCTGCACCCGGCGATGGTGGATTTCAACCGGCCGGTGCGCGTGGCGGTCAATGGCCAAATGCGCGAGTATGCCGATTTAAAGCCCTCTCTGCTGGATGCCTTGCGGTCTTATCACCGCCGGCGCGACTGGCGGCTGATCTATCCCTGCGAAATCATCGTGGAATGCCCGGCAGCCGCCGGCGCGGAATGAAATAGCATGCAAAGAAGAACTTGGCTGTGCATGATGGTGATAGTTGGTTGGTCCGGATTGGGCAGATCCGCGCAATCCGCCGATCTGGCCCGGTGGTCCGACCGGGTCATCCCGCTGCCGCGGGAGATATCCATCCGGCAGAGCGCGCGGGTCCAGGCGGGCGAAATCTACCTGGAGGCATTGCCGGACGATTCGCCGCCGCTGCAGACGCTGCGCGAGCATCTGCAATCTTTTGCGTTGGCGCCGGATCGCTCGCCGGCCCGGATCGTCATCCGGTGCCATCTGGCCGGCGGCGTAACGAATACCCTCGCGCCGGCGCTACGCGGCCGCCTGGAAAAATTACCGCATCCGGATCAGGCATATATTATTTTTCCGGAAGAAACCGGCGGGCAAAACATCATCCACCTGGCCGCCAATACCCCGGTCGGCCTGCTGTATGCCTCCTGGACGCTCCGTCATTTGATCGCGCCCAAGCCGGACCTGGCCGCGGCGGATGAAGTCGAGATGCCATTGCCGGAGATTGCCGACTGGCCGGCCATGGAAGAACGCGGGCAATGGGCCAACGATCCGACCCCTTCCATCCCGTGGTATGGCGCCTGGAAAATCAACCTGATCGAGTTCAACGCCCAGCCAGTCCTCGATCCGGCAACCGCCGCGCCGCATTGCCGGATTGACCGCGCCAAGATTGACCGCGCTTACCGGTACGGGATCAAGGCGATCCCTTACATTCCCCATATCGCCAGCCTGCGCGGCAATGCCAACGTGCAGAATGCCTCGTATGCCCCGCAACTGGCAAAATGGCGGCCCGCGCTGGGACAACCAGTGGAAGGCGACAACGGGCTATGCGCGAGCAGTCCGGCAACCGCGGCCTTGCTGGATGCCTGGCTGCGCGATTGCGCCGAGTCCATCCAGGGACGGCATCGCGAGCTTGAGGTGTGGATGACGGAAATGAACCGGCATTGCGGTTGCGAACTATGCCGGCGGCAGGACCCCAAAATCCTCGAACTGGAAATGATCCTGCATTCTTTTGAACGCGTCCGGCGGGAATTCCCCGGCTTGCGCCTGCGCATCTGGCTTTCCCAGGGCACCTACCGCGCCGGCGCGCATGACGCCATAATCGCCCGCCTGCCGCCGGATGTCGGGTTGGTCTATTATAACGGCACCCGGACGTATATCTCCGACCGCAATCCGATGATTCCGGATAACCTGGCGGCTTTTGCACAACGCGGCGGCTTCCTGGGCGTGGTGCCCCAGCTTTGCCACAGTTGGATCAATGTCGTGCCATGGACCGCGCCGCAATTTGTGCATTTCCGGATGATGGAGTACGCGGACAAGGGTCTTAACTCCATTTCGGCCTATACCATGCCCTCGCGTGAATTCAACGAGTTCAATCTGATGGCCATGGCGGAGTGGGGGTGGAATCCCCGCGGACGCACGCCGGCGGAATTCGCGCGGGCTTACGCGACAGTCAAGGGCCTTGCCGATCCTGTGCGGTTTGGGGATTGGGCCATGCAGGTCGGAGAGGTTGGCTGGATTCTCGCCGAGGCGCGGTTTTATGCCACCCTGGTTTACGATCCGGCGCTGGGGTTTCACGGTGCGCAGGCGTTTGACCACCGGTTTGCGTATGACCATGCCGATGACCAACGAGCGGCCAGGCGGCATGAGCTGCGCCAGATCATCGCGGCGGCGGAAGCGGCGCAGGCCCTGGCCCGGGAGATCGGCGATCCGGACGTGCTGCTGGAATCCAGCTTCGCGCTGGACAGCATCCGCGCCTTTGACTTGCTGAACGCCATCGCCGCCGGGTTCCGGTCAATGGATTTGAAACCGGAAGAATGCGCTGAATTGGCGCGGGAGATGGATCGCCTGGACGAGTGCGCCCAGCGGATTTGCGTCAACCTGATCGAATGGAAAGCGCGCCGCATGCGCGGCATTGATTACCGGCTGGTTGGGGAGGACCGGCTGGAACTCACCGCGCAGGCCCTCCTGAAAGCCTGTGAAATTGTCCGGCTGCTCGCCGCCGGCCGCGGCATCAATGACGCGCGCGCCGAATTACGCGCAGTCGAGCTGGGCGCCTGGAAGACCGCCGATTTCCGGCAGGGCCAGGCCCGGCTGGAATTCAACATCGCGGACTTGTTCCGGGATCGTCCGGAACGCTGGGCGTATATCGCGATTGACCGGGACTGCCTGTCGGGATATTCGGCCGCGTTGCACGAGGCGGAGTTGTTCCGCGTTTCCGCGGGCGCGGGCGAGCGGACCGGCATCTACAGCCTGCGCCGGGACGGCGGCCAGCACCCGAATATTCACAAGAAAATGTTCTTGCTGCCGGCGCCGCCGGCGCTGGACGGCGAATTGGCGCTGGCCGTTCAACTTTCGGTCAATGCCCCGGCGGCGGCCGAGTATCCCGCCCGCCGGGATATCCATCCGGAAGACAGCATCGGTGCGATTGCGTTGCGCCGGATTATGAAACCCGCGGCCCTGACTAACCTTCCCGGCTCGACGGCGGAGGCGCAGCTTGACGCGGCCGGCGCCGGCGCGTTCAACCGGCGGGCGGCTGGTGAAAAAATCCGGGTGGGCGTTTATAGCGGTTATGGAAGCGGGCCAATCCGGGCCGCCCTGGCGTCGCGGACGAACCTGGCCGTGGCCGCCTTGACCGGGATGCTGCCGGACGACCTGGCCGATTGCCATGTGCTGATCGTGCCCCAGACGGAACAATCCGAACGGCTGATAAGGTACGCCCCCCACATCGCGCGCTGGGTGCAAAACGGCGGCGGCGCCCTCTTTTTCCACGATGCGGTCGGGTTTCGCCGCCAGATGCCGGTATTCCGCACCATCGGCATCGGCGCCGCTAACCCGAAATTGTCCCGGGTAGCCGCGGCGCGGGAACATCCGCTGACGGCCGGCCTCCCGGCCAACGAGTATTTTCAGCCCGGTTTCCAATTCGACCATATCGTCCTTGATCCCGGCACGGCCGGCGAAACGGTCGTTGTGAACGAGCAGGGTCAGGCGGTCGTCGTGGCCGGCCGGGTCGGCCGGGGCCGCGTGGCGCTTAACGGCCTGATGACCGGTGCAGCTGGCGCGCCCAATGATCCGCAGGGCCGCCCCGCCGCGCCGCGCGGCGCGGAATTGCGCCTGCTGGAAAACGCCGTGCATTGGCTGGCGGGCGCGCCGAACCTCGTGCCGGACGGCGGGGCGGAAGGGCCGGTCCAGGGCGCGACCGGGCTGCCGGCCGGGTGGGGAACTTTGATCCGACATGCCGAATCTGATGCCGGCATCACCGAGGCGGAGGCGCACAGCGGGGCCAAGTCGGTAGTTATGCGGGTTAAGCAATTCGCTCGGGCGGAGGGCAACCCTTATTTCGGCCTTATTTTCGGCAACGATCCGGAAGGCCGGGGATCACCGGTGACGCCGGGTGGCCGTTACGCCTTTGCATTCTGGATGAAAGGCCGGGCGCCGCGGGTGGATGTTCGGGTTTGCTTTTGGAGCCAAACCGGCGCACAATGGACCATGCAGATGAACCAGGCGGCCCGGGAGCCGCTGAATCTGTGCGTGAATAACGCGCCCATGCAAAACCCGGAAATGCGCCGCGGGATCAAGCTGACGCCCGATCCGGACCGCTGGACGCAGTATTCCGGCAGTTTCCAGGCGCGGACCAACGCCTTGGGGGCGTCGGTGGCGGTTTTGTTTTATCCGTCGGCCGATCTGGATACGAACGCCGTAATCTACCTCGACGATGTCGGGTTGGTTCCGGAAGAAGAATAATCAGTCTATGCAATCATCAAAAAAAGGAGGAACGTTATGCATCATCTGAAATCGTTGGTTTTGGCCGGCATGCTCACGGCGGGCGCCGCGGGCGCTGAAACTTACTACGTGGCGCCGGGCGGCAGCGACGCGCCCGGCACGCCGGGAACGGAATGGACCACGGCACTGGCCAGCATCAGCAATGCCGTGGTGTCCTATGCGACATCGGCGGGCGACGTGGTGCTGGTAACGAACGACACCTATAATCTCACCCAGGAAGTGTTGGTATCGGCCGGGATCACGGTGAAATCTTTCAACGACGATCCGGCGGCGACCATCCTCGATTGCGGCGGGAATGTCCGCGCTTTCCAGATCAATAATGCCGATGCCCTGGTTGCCGGTTTTACCGTCACCAACGGGGGAACGGAAAATTATGGCGGCGGAGTGCGGGTGGTGTCCGGCACGGTCAGCAATTGCATTGTCACCGGCTGCCGGAGCAGCAATGGCGGCGGCATTTACGTCACCCAGGGCTCCGTGCTGGATTCCCGGGTGATCGGCAATTTTGCCACCAATCTCGGCGGGGGATTGCGCGTGCACTCCAGCGGCACGGTCAATATCATGCGGTCTGAATTCAGCGGCAATGTCGCCAGCAATAATGTCGGTGGGGGATTGTACATTGGCGGCAATACCATCGTCAACATGTGCCTGCTGAGCAGCAACTCGGCGCAGCAGGGCGGCGGCGCGCATGCTAGCTTGGGCGGATGGATATTAAACACCACAAGTTGCTACAACACCGCCGTCAGTGCCGGTAGCGGCAATGCCGGCGGCGGGTTGTTCCTGGACGGCGGCGCCATTGCCTCTAATTGTCTGGTGGCCGCTAATTATACCGGCGGGATTGGCGGCGCCGCGGGAGTGCGGCTGGGGACCGGTGAATTACTGAATTCCATTGTCAGCAATAATACCGACGTCGGACGCGGCGCGGGTGTGTATGTATATGGCGATGCCGCTGGCCCTTACGCCGTGAAAAATTGCACCATCGTCAATAATGTCGGCGGCAATTATGGCGGAGGGTTATATATCTCTACCAAGTCGTCTTACAACGAAGGCGTTGTGGAAAATTGCATCATCGCCTACAATGTCGGCAACCGAGGCGGCGGACTATATGCTTCCAGCACTTCACCGGCGTTGAAAATGCGTAATTGCCTGGTTTACGGCAATTATCCCGGCGGCTTGCGCCTGGAGAATATCGGCATTTGGACCGGATATGTGGAAAATTGCACAGTCTTCGGCAATGGCGGGGCCGCCGGCGCCGGCATATATATGCTGGGAGAGAATCCCGTGCGCAATACCATCATCTGGTCCAATCATCCGACCGCCACTTCGGAGATATTTTGCGATACCGAGGCGGGATCGAATTTCCTGGAGTATTGCTGCGCGCCGGTGGCCTTGCCGGGCGCCGGCAATACTACCGAATACCCGCTGGTGATTGATCCTGGCAGCGGGTATGGCACGAATCACGTGGCCGGGAATTACCAGTTGCAGGCCGGTTCGCCGGTCATCAATGCCGGAACCAACCGGCCGTGGATGCAGGACGCCGGCGCGGTGGACCTGGACCGGCATGCCCAACCCGACCGGTTCAGCGGCCGGGCTGATATCGGGTGCTACGAACACATCCCCGGCGGCGTCATGTTCCGGATGCGGTGAGGGGGCGGCCAAGACCCAATCGGAAGCCGAACACAGTTCGGCCGCTACAGTCGGAATCATAAGGGCATCACGGCGGGAGGGCGCGGATGTTGCGCGCCGCGCCGGGTTCCGCCTGTTCGCGCCTGGCGCTCTTTTGCGGTTAATCCGGCTTGCCGGATTTGACAGGCACACCGGCCGGCGCATTGGCCGGACCAGCTTGCGGGAACATCTGGCGCAGCACATAGCCCGCGGGCACTTCAAACTTATCGTCGGGAATCTTCTGTTCCGCCACGGAATTCAGCCGCGTGGCCGTGGTGGCGGGCATGCCGCCCATGTTGATGGCGATGGATTGCTCCACGGGGAATCCCTTGATTTCGCGCAGCTTATCGGCCAGCGAGTTCAACATGGGGTTTTTGATCGAGGCCAGCAGGCTGTCGCGGAGTTTTCCGTCAACTTTGATGTCCTCAGACGCCCAGACGGTCATCTTGATGTCGGCCATGTCGCCGCTGCCGGTAATGATGTATTCCTCGCAATTCCATTCCTTGATTTTTTTCTTCTGGCCGGTGGCCTTCATTTCGATTTTGACGGCCGCGGCGCCGGCGGCCATATCGGCTGGCATCTCCATGTAAGTTTTGGCGTTTTCGTCCACCATATAAACCTTGTTCAAGTCGGTCCGGATGATCGTGGTCATGTTGCCCATTCCGGGGATGGCGCCCCCCTGCATTTCCATGCGGATTTTGCCGGGCGCCAGCCAGAGGTTTTGCTTGCTCGCCATGGGCGGCTGTCCGGGAATGACGCTGAATTCCATGGTTTGCTCGATGGCAAGACCGGCGGACTGCGCCGCGGCGTCGGGCGCCGGCCAGGCCAGGCGGGAGATGCAAGCGACAAGGCAGGCGGTGTGCATGATACGGCGGATGGACATATAGCCTCCAATAATGAATTTATTCCGGGCAAAATCCTGCCGGATGCCGCCGGATAAATCAAGCACAATCTCACGTTGCGTGTTTCAGCAGGTGCAGCCCGGCGGCGCGCAACTGCAGCGCCGTTTCCGGCGCCAGCAGCGCGCTGGTGGTTTCGTAGCCTCCTTCGGCGAAATCGCCAGGCGGCAGCAGGTAGCCCGCAACGCCGTCGGTGTAAGACGTCACGATTACCGGCGCGCCGTCAGGCGCCGCCATGTTCTGCACGGCGGTTGCCGCCAATTCCCCGGGGAACTGCAGGAGTCGCACCGGCCCGATTTGAACCAGGCTGACCGGCAGTCCGGCCTTGCGCGATTGGCGTTCCTCCGGCGCCAGGTAATCGAGAAAAAACGGCAGCCGGGCCAGTTTCTGGTAGAATTTTTCCCGCTCCAGCAGCCGTTTGCGTTCCAGGAGCGCGATGATGGAATTGTGTCCGGCTGCCGCCAGTTTCCGCGAGGACTCCTGCCAAAGCGGTTCCGCTTCGGCTGCGGTTGCCGGAACTTCCGCGCGCACTGCGGCGGTGATTTCCTGCTGGGTGCAATGCAGACGGTCAAAGGGATACCGGCGCAGGCGTGGCAAATTGTCCAGCAAGGCGCCGGCCAGTCCGCGCCCGATGCGCGCGCATTCCTCCGGCCCGACATCCCGGTGGCGCGGACGCTGGTCGGCGGTCGGCCCCTGGGCAAAGAGGATGGGGCAGCCCAGGGAGGCGGACAAGGCATCGCACAGCGCGCCGGGATAATCGCGGCTGATGTTCGGCCGCCAGTAGCCGTTGCTGCAGATTACGGCGTGCGCGGCAAACCGCGCCAGCCCGGCGAGGGGTTTGCCGGCGGCATCCTCCACCAAAAGCAGGTCCAGACGGGTATCGGCCGGCCGGTCGGCCAGGAACGGCCCTTCGATTAACTCCAATTCTTCGGCGTTGGCCCCCGCCTGTTGCATTTTATCGCGCACCCATTGCGCGCCGTCCACGGCGCGGCCGTTGTCCTGGCAGCCGGCGGACTGCATCAGGCACCAGACCCCCAGGTTGCCGGTGCGCGTGCGGCGGTTGATGTTGAAACGCCCGCCGGTGTCCACGCTGAGATAACCGACCTGGGCGGCGGAGCGGGCCTGTTGTCGGGCCTGGCGCGCGGCCGCCGCCGCGGCGGACGACAGGCGGCCAAGATGGATGGGGCGGCCGGAGCCCGCGCCGGGCGCGTGCGTGTGGGTAACGCCGATATGTACGGCCTCCCGGGGGATTCCCAGGGCTCCGGCCGCGGCCTGGCGGATGGCTCCGGCCTGGAGGCGGTTGATCACACAGAGATCGGCGGAAAGCAGGCAGACAGCCGTTGGCCCGTGTTGTAAAAAAAGCGCCTTGATTTCCGGGGTGTCAAGGCGGGTGTATTTGCCAGAATCGTTGAACTGGATGGCCGGCAGAATTTCGGCGGCGCCGGCGCCCGCCCGGACGTGTTGGGGATATTCAGACATGTATGCCTCCTGAAGGAATAAGGGGAATAAGGGGGGAATAAGGGAATAAGGGGTCAGTCCTATATAATAATAATCTGTAGGGAATAAGGGGTCAGTCCTAGAATAAGGGGTCAGTCCTATATAATAATAATCTGTATGTTGCTTTGAACGCTCATGCCAACGAAAAGCGTTGGCGCAACATATTGCTTTATGGGTGTTGGATGTCGCTGCGCCGCGATATTGCGCGGTTCGTATAGCCAGATGTTTGTTTGTCTTTCGGGCAGGGTTTGGGAAAATGTATGATGTCTAGCTTGGCGCGCGGGCATGATTTATGAAAATATGCTGAATTATGGCATTTTATCAAAGTTGCAATTTGCCTGGGAAAATATAGAGTTACCAAGCTTTACAAAGAAGATAAACTTATCGGCGGCGGTTGCGGATTATTAAAATAGATTCCGTCGAAAAACCCCTGTTTTTGAGAGGTAGTAAAGAGCGATAGCGCCGAAATTCAAAAGGTGATAGGCGCTTGTCGCAGTTTATTTCAAGCTGCGTAAAGTTTTTGAATTATTTCCGCAATTTTATCACGGATTATCTTTCTGAACAGTGTTTTTTTGAGTCAAGAATCCTGTGTTTTGGTGTTATGCCGCACTTCCAGTGTTTTGTTCTGCATGCTTCCATGCCATCAGCCGAATCCAGCGCTTGGCATTGATGGCCGTTGCTTGCATATAATTGGCCAACGCTGTCTTTTTCCTGCCGCGATACCGGCTGCGCCGTCCTCCGCCGCGAGTGAATTCGCTGATTGTTCCCTCTATCCCGTTGCGACGTTGCAATTGCCTCTTGAATGCCTCGCTTTGCATTTGCCGTCGCCGGGCCTGAAGTAAGTTGTGATGAATGCCCACAACCAGGAGGCGCCGCCCCGCACGACTCTTCGTGCATCGCTTCTGCAATGGACAGTTGTCGCAAAGTCCAGCCCATTCGAAGCGCAAGAATACCGTTTTGTTATATGCATCGTGGATCAAACTGCACTGCCGACTGGTATGCCCGGCGGGGCAGATTGCTGTGCGACTTACGGTGTCCACGTCGAAGGATTCGGCGTTGAACGCGTTATCCGGAGCGTTACCGCAAGGCCGGGGCGGACCGAGAATCTCCCTGCCTTCGGACTTTGCCTGCGCCAATGTGTCATCTGTCACATATGCAGCATCCACGTACAGCTCGTCCGGAATATCCTTCTGATAATGCGCTTCTGCCTGAAGCACCTGTTGCATGCCCGCTAAGTCCGAAGCTATTGCCTCGGTTGTGAGCGCTTCCACGATAAATTGTTCCGTCGGTTCGCCTTTGCGTTTAGGCTTATCCTCTTGCGACACAGTCTCCGCAATCTGAACCTTGTAGCCTTCCCATTGCTTCGTCTTGGCCAAATCCTTGGCGGCCCACTGCACATCCGGATCATGCGGATTTTTAACCCCGCCACTGCTTTCATGTTTACGCCTGCGCGGAGCATCTCGATCCAACTCATACTGTTCAAGAAATACCCGCTCCAGCAACACTGCACGCTCATGATTCCATACCGCCGACGGAGCCTGCCGCAGCCAACGGATCAACTCCAGCGCGTCGGCGCCTGCCTGATGAAACTTCTCGGCAAGCGATTCCAAGTTCAGGCGATGCCATGAAATATCGCTATCAATATACCGCTCTTCCCATCGCGCCCAATCGGCGAGATGTTCGCGAGCGCCAACCCGATCCACGTGCTCCAGAAACAACCGGATCGTTTCACGAACAACCTCCAGCCGACTCATCCGCGCAACAGATCCCAGCACATGCGTCGAATCCAGCCTCTGCCGCCCGCGCTTTCTGATCAACCCCGCCTCGCGCAAACCGTCAAGCAATGCGTCAAAACCGACGCGCTCCGAATTGCCCGCCAGCAACCGATCCCGGTATTTGCCCAAGCTGCTGTGGTCAAAGCCTTCGTAGCCTATTTCCACATCCAACGCATACTTCCAGCCCAGATGCAGCCGCACATACTCCTCAGCCTTACGATCGGGAACCTTGTCCATAAACTGCAATAACGTCACCGCTTGCATGATAACAGGCTCTATCCCGGGCCGGCCATTATTCTTGCAGTAAAG
>JAXGSX010000012.1:0-24681 GCA_040775225.1 Kiritimatiellia bacterium
CAAAGGGAAATGGAGTTGGAGGGGGAGGCTTGTAAAGACAAAATCGAGGGGTACGGGGTGCGGGCGTATCGGTTGAAACTCGCGGCGTGTCCGGCGGACGGGGTGACGGGGCTACCCACGCCGGTAACGGTGGCGGTTTCCATGAAGGCCGTACCGGAGGAAACCGCCCCGCGCGTGGATGTCACCGGGATCGTCCGCCGGGCGCGCCAGGGGAAGAATCATATGCCCAACCCCTGTTTCGGCCGGCAATTCAACAAGGGGGTGCCGGACTTTTTCCTGCCCAATTGGGGGCCCGGCCATGATCCCGCCCGCGGGCAGAAAGGTTCTTCGTGGTGGCTGGATGATCAAAATCCCTGGAACGGCCATCCATCCCTCTGCATGGTGTACACCAAACCTGAATTGTCAACGGGCATGGGCGGCGCATTTTATCCGCCCGTATCCGGCACCGGCCAGCCGCCGCAACTGGTTTTCTCTTTTTACGCCAAGGGCGCGCAGGAAGGCGATCGCGTCGCTGTAACGCTGCCGTTCGTCAAGGGCGGCAGCCAGACCTTTGCCCTGACGCAGGACTGGCGGCGCTATCAGGTTGCCGGTGTCTTGCGGCCGGCCGGGCCGCATCCGGATTTCACCGGCAATCCGGGCTATACGATCCGGATTGCCCCGGCAGTGCCCGCGGGAACGCGCATCTGGGTCAACGGCCTGCAAATGGAGGCCGGGGTATCGGCCACGGAATTCCAGGATGATTCGCTTGTCAATAACGATTAAAAGGACGATAACACTACTCACAAGGTTCACCAAAGGTTCGCCCTCCATTTTGCATCTCAAATTTGTAGTTTCAAATCTCAGATGGAGGGCGAAGCTGTGCTGAGCCGTTTTGTTTCATATTGGTTTCGAACCGGATTCTGACGACAAACGAATGCCGTTAAAGGACGATATTTTATCAAAGCGTGAAAATCAGGAGTTCAGCATGGACTGGACACACATAAATTCGCAGGCCGTGGCGGAATCGCTCCTGCCGATTCGTCCCGGCATCCCGGGCGAGGCGCCCTTCTGGAACGGACATGCCCAGCAATGCATCTTTGCTGTTTCCGAGTCTGCAACCGGCAAACATGTAAATTCTGGGTGTGCCACAATCCCTGCCCTCAGCATGTTCAGCGACACATACCTTATGCTGAGCAAAGTCGAGGGGCTCAAGTCCCTGCGCTTTGCCGAAGGGATCCCCTCCCACACTGAAGATTTAACAACGGGAAGTTGACCTTCCAAAACTTGAATGGTATCTTGGCACTCAATCTAAGCGTGTCTCCGGAAAACTCAAGTATCTGGACGACTTTGAATACAATTAAGTCCGCAGGCACAATAATTGGGTTAGCTTTTGCAATAGGTTTTTGAATGAATAATGCGCATCAGATTATGAAATGCCCATCCGACTGGCAGAAAATACCGTCAGAAACTGTCTTGGGCTGAAAAAGTCAGGCAAGCCGGGCAGGTTAGAAACAGCGTCAAAACATTGGTGCAAACCGGTAACGCCACTGGCAAGCATTTATCGAAATCCTTGTGACATCATAGGGCCTTCCACGGTATTGCCACAACTCTTTTGCTTGGTGTCCCATGGTCTGTGCCCCGCCGGAATGCAGATGCGGATTGTCCGGTCATTTGATGGAACCGCCGGGAAAAGTGGAATACATCTTTATAACCGACTTGTTCGGCAATATCGCCGATGCGCAAACCGGGATTGGCTAGCAACCGGCAGGCTTCGCCGATGCGCAACGCGGCGATATAATGCGCCGGGGAGCAGGTAAATCGCTTGTTCCATGCCCGCCGGAAATGTGTTTCGGAAAGTCCATACTTGCGGATCAAAGCTTCAAGTGGTATGTCTTCGCGGTAATGCTTTTCCAGATGGGCGCGGATGGCGTGTAACGCGGTTTCCAGCGCCGACAGTGTTTCCGGCGGTTGCGTCGGCGTCCGGGTTTTCAGGATCAATCCGGCGCACAGCCAGTCAATCATATCCGGCACACCCTGCTCGGTTGCGCGCGGCAAAAGTTCCCTCAAATTCATCATGTCGTTTTCAAATGCCGGCAAGTCAGTGATCGGCCACACCGGATTTTTGGGATCAAGCAAGCCGGTGCGCGTGAAATGATTCATGGCCCGGGGCGGATACGAAATATAAATTTCATCCCATTGGGTGGCCGGCCCGGATTTGATGCGCAGTTCCGGAATATGCACAAACGCGCAGGGCGCGGTCAGGTTGAACGATTTACCGGAGGTGGCGTAATGCCCATGGCCGCGCAATAAAAACACGAAATTAAGCTGGGGATGAATGGCATGTACCCGGGCGGTGTTACCGGGCAAAAATCCGATGTTGCCAACGGTTGGCGCCAGGGCGAACCGGCGCTTGCAGGCGGCCAGATGATACGCTGATATTTTACGTTGTGCTCCGAAAAGCATGGCAGTTTTATACAAAAGAATGGAGGAATTGTCCATGTTAAATATTACGTGTAATGATACCATGCTTCAGATGTTGTGATTAACGGATTAAGCCCATGTATTGCGCCGCGGAAAACTTATTTAAACATAGGTAAATATTTGTATGCAGACGATTTTTAACGATGACTTTCAGGCGCAGCCGGATGGCGCGTATCCGCACGGGTGGGCCGTCGAAAGACATTCGGACCTATCCCACGACCTGGCGGAAGTCAGGAGGGACGCCCTGCGCATCCTGTTCCCGGGTAATCTGCACCTGCCGCTGATGCCGCCGATCCGCGAAGGAGTGCTGAAATTGACGATGCGCGGTGATGTATATAGTGCAAGCGCTGTTCTGCGCATTTTATTTCGTTATGATCCGCAAACACGTTCCGGCTATTGCATCCGCCATACTTGGGGGGTGGCGGGCATGTCCACCGCGTTTGGCATATGCAGAAACAGAGAATTCACGACCTTGGCTAGTGTGGAATCTGACAAGCTTAAAACTACAGTGGCGAATGAAGTACAGTTGCGGCTGGAATGCGCCGCGCATGAGTTTGCCTGGTTCCATCAGGATCAATGCTTGGCGCGGTTTGCCGACCCTGACCGGACTTTTGGCCGGCCCGGACTGATCGCCTTGGACCGCGGCGTAACGAAACAGTTTTATATTTGCGATGTTTTAAACGTGCACATCACGTCGGATGAACCGGAATCGTTCAAGGCATTCTGGCCGGAACGTGTTTTTGATCTGCCGGCCGATCTGAACGGCCTTACCGATCCGTGGTGCTTCAAGGTCAGAGCCGTGCAAAGTCCGCATCGCACCAAGATTGAAGCGGAAATTTTCGGTGGTCCGGGTGCACGACAGCCGGTTATGTTCGATCCGCGCGGGCTGCGCGGTAACTCGCGCCTGACACGTCCGTATGCGCGGGTGGAATCCGGCCTTGCCGGGGATGTGCCGCGCACGCAATATCTACATTCCGGATCGTTGGGACTGAAGGAGCATTGGGCGCCGCGGTCGTCCGGCGATTTACCGTGTGATAGCGAAGGCCCGGCGCGGCGGACTTTGTGGTTCGATGATCTGCCGGCTGACGCGTGGCTGGCGCTGGGCTATAAGCGCTATGAGGCGGAAGACCGGCTGGCGCTGGCGGGCGGTCCGGCGGAAATGCTGGTGTGTCCGAAAACCGGCGAAATAATTTATGCCGGGCCGGCGCTTGATCCGGGCGCGTTGGTTTTGGAAATTCATTCGCCGCCGGACAAGAAAATCGTTGGTATGATACCCGCGGATGAAGTCCGCCGGGATCAGGCGCTGGCCTTTGCGCGAAACAACCATTTCTTTTTCGAGTCGGAACCGGTTTCGTTTACCGTGCAATTACGCCACCGCCAGCCGGATTTGCAAAACGCGGATTTGGCGTTGTGGATAGTCTGGGAGGATGCGTTTCAATCGCCATTGGCAGAGGATCGCCGGGTTGACTTTTGCCCGCAAATCGGCGTGGTGTCGTATGGTGCAGTTCAATCCGGCTGTGGGCAGGTTGGCTCAACGCATGCGCGCAAAAGCGTGGATGATCAGCGGGAACGGGCTGAAGCAACCGACGAACTCTCGGCCAAATTGCACGCGCGCATGGGCGTGACAACTCTCACCGCCGCGCCGGTGGATTTTGCGGGGTTAAAAGCCGGTGTCTATCATTTGCGCGTGGAATTGCGACGCGGCGCGCAAACATTATTGTCCCTGCGGCGGGCGTTTGAAGTGATGGCGGACGATCCGGCGGCGTTGCCGCCGCCGTTGGTTTCCGGGTTGCCGGATTTGATTCCGCAAATCCCGGACTACGCCACCGCTACCGGCGCGTTCGATCCCTGGGTGGGGCGCGGGGTGGACGCCATGCACTACCTGGCTAATTGCTCGCACCACATACTACCGGCGCGCGTGAACAGGATATGGGACTTGGTGCATCTGTATCGCCGGCGCTGGGTGGTGGAATTGCAACGACGGATGACGCCGGACCCGGCACCCGAGGCCAATGCCGATGTTGTTCAATATGCGGATCGAGTCTATTGGAACCAGCGGCATGACCTTTGGCATGGCGGATACGACAAGGTGGTGCTGGCGGCGTTAATTGAATTTCTCCGGCAAAATCCCGCCGTATCGGCGGTTCTCGCCGGTGCTGATAAACCAATGCAGCCGGCGGTCCCCGCCGTTAACCCTGGCGGGGATTGCCGGTTCCAGGATGGAGAAACATGCCTGGACGCGGATGTGATCGAAAAAACTGGGGCTTTGACGGTTGCAATGTATCGGGAATTATTGACCCGGCATTGGAAGGCTTGGGTGGAATTCTTCAATCAATGGATGCTCGCGGAACACGTGCCGGCCATGCATGCGCGGCTGCGCGCGGTGAATCCCAAGGCGGAATGGGTGACCTACGGCATCTACCCGCCGTATGGTTCGGCATATAAAGGCGCGTATTTCGCGCGTTATACCGGGCGCGATTTGCGCAATGGCTTTGAACGGTTCTACGACGGCCCGATGCTGCTGGAAGATTATCCTTATATGTGCGGATATCCGCTACAGCGTGCAGTGTTCATGTTGACGGCCATGAAACTCGAGGCGCCGAAGTTGAAGCAGTATCCGGAAGTCTATGGCGTCAATGGGTGCGCGGATGATTCGCGGCCGGTTTACGGCATGCCGCCTTACGCGCATTCGCACACGCCGACTGGCTTCTTCCGCAAGACCGTTTTTGAATACGCGTGCGCCGCCGTCTGGTTCGCCGCGGATAGCTTCCATTATTGGAACGACAATGGCTTCCAAGCCATGGCCTGGACGGCCGCGCATTATGACGCGGTGGTCCGGACCTGGGGGATTTTAAAAAAACATCCGCCGGCCAAGCCGTTGCGAACTACGGCCTTTGCCGTCAGCCGCGCAGCCTGCCTGGCGCACCCGGATATTTTTACTGAAACACGGATCAACCCGGATTTTGAAGGCCGACTGTATTATCATGATGTGGTTAATACCGCCGAGGAAAATACCGCGTTTGCTTATGAGGAAGCGCGCCAGGACGGCCAATCGGCCGGTTTCTTGCTTGAATTGGCCGATATCGCAAAACTCGATCCGGCGGATGCGCATACCTTGGTCGTGCCGCCATTAAGCGGCATAAGCGCGGAGTGTCAGGCGGCCATTCGGCGGTTGCATGAACGCGGGGTGGCGTTGATCGGATTTGAGGAGCCGGGAGACTTGGCGGACTTGTTCGGTGTGCGGCGCCGCGCCAAGTCGGTGAGATTGGATGCAATGCGCGTGGCGGATGACCGTGAAGAATTCTGGCGGACATTGCCGGCGGGGTCCGAAACGTGCGAGACGCCGCATTGCATCGCCAATTATGAAGCGGTGGACGCCGAAACCATCATTACCGGGATGGCCGCCGGGGATGCGAATGGCGAAAACGCCGCGCCGGTGCTGGTGTGTCGGCGGACACAGTGGGGGCGGGCGGCTTTCTTCAACATTCCGCCCACGATGGTCAAGCGTATGGATTTGAAATATTTGGTGTCGTACGGCAAGGAAAGCCGCAGCCCGCTGATGAACCGCGCCATGGCCTTGGCGTTGCGGTGGGTTGGCCGGCCGGCGGTGGAGACGACGGCCGGCAAGCTAATAGCCTTCTATGATCAACATGGACAAATCAACGTGATTGTCATGGAAGACGCCCATCCGGCGCTCGCCCGGCCGATTCGGCCGGTGGTGACCATCCGGCATCCGGATCTGGACCCGGCAAGTATAAAATGCGATGATCAGTGGTATCTGGTCGAGCGGCACCCGGAATATCTGTGTATCGGCTTGGAATTGCTGCCGCATGACAGCGCGCATATGTTTTTTGAATGATTTTTTGTGGCGAATACAAGCAACGCAGTGAGGTTTCATGATCAGACGCATGTGCTGGATGCCGGTTTTTGCGGGATTATTACTGGTTACGGGACGGGGCGTTACGGCGGAAGCCGCCGGGTACGCCAAGGTGGAATTGCCCGAGGTGACCGTGCCGGTCTGTTATCAATCTCCTTTCCTGGATGGCGCATTTACCGATGAGTGTTGGCGGAGCGCGGCGGTCATATCGAAATTTTCGGTTTTCCAAAAGCCAGGGGAAGCCGTTGCCCACAAGGCCTGGCTGACCAGCGATGGCCAATGGTTATATATTGCCGTGGAGATTCTGCATCCCGCGCCGAAACATATCAAGCAGACCGTGTTTGAAGCGGACGGCAGTGTGCACACCGATGATGCGATTGAGGTTTTTTTGGATCCGGGTTCATCCAACGCATTTTACCTGCACTATAAGCTCAATGTGGCTAATATCAAGAGCGATGGGGTTGTCTTACGGGATGGCCGCCGGGATATTCCAGCGAAAACTCCCTGGCGCTCGGCCACGGCATTAACTGACAAAGGCTGGAATGCGGAGCTGGCGTTTCCGTTGAATGCTCTGACCGACTACCAGAAACGGAGCACCTGCGATTGGGCTAAGGCACGGATCAATATCTGCATCAACCTTCTGAAACCGATTTTCGATCCCTACGGGGCGCGCATGTCGGAGGAAAGGCAGGGGCTCTCATGGTCGCCGGTGATGGGGGGATTTCATGAGCCGGAACGGTTCGGACTGCTCAAAGGAATTAGCCCCGATCCTACCACTGTGCCGGCAAGTAAAGCGACAGCGCCCTTGTTCTCCCCGACGCTGGTCAACGCCCAGCCCGGCCTGTATGAAATAAAAGCCGGGCAAGCGGGCTTTGATCTCAAGGTGACGGTCAAGAACACGGCGAACAGCACGGGCATGGTGGAAGTGGTTGTATTAGATCGTCCCGTGGCGGGTGTGTCCGGCGCGGTGCGGCAAACACGAGCTATGGGTATCGGGGAAGAAGAAGACGTCGTGCTTACCGTGCCGCTGAAGACGCCAGGGCGGCGGACGGTGGTGGTCTGGCTGAACGATGCCATTCATGGCGGCGCTTTTGATTCGCGTCTGCTGGAAGAGCAGGCCATGCAGGTGACGGATCCGTTTGCGGCGTGGCTTGATCGCTCGTATTACACGACGGAGAAGGAGGCGCTGGCGGTCTTGAGTATGCGGGTTCCTCAATCGTCCATGGCCGGCCAAAGCGTTGTAGTGAAAGACCAGGCCGGGCGGACCGTGGGGAAGATAGAGCGACTGACGGCGGATGCCCGGGCGCCGATTGCACTGGATCAATTTGCGGTTGGCCAGCATCCGCTTGCGATTGAGTGGTTGGGGGCTGATGGCACGCGGCAGGCGGTTCAGGCAGCGGAATTGATCAAGCTACCACCCAAGTCAGGGTGTGAAGTCAAGGTGGATAAGGTCAATTGCGTGGTCCTTAAGGACGGGAAGCCGATATTTCCGTTCGGGCTGCTGGCAAGCGCTTTAACCAGTAAGGATGAAGACTATTTCCGGTGCATAGCCGAGGCGGGGTTTAATACAATGAGTTGGTGGGGGCGAAAAGCCGCGACGACTTCAGATGAATATCAGGCATATTTAAAGACAGCCCGTAAATATGGATTGCAGGTTATTGATGGCTGTAATGAATTCCAGCCAATACCGCCGAACTTGTCGGGACTCCGGAAGGCTTTAGGCCTGAAGGTCTTTGATAAGCAGGTGTTCTCCATCGAGGAGGAAAGGGAGATTGCGTTGGCCGATTTCGAGCCTTTACTGTCTGATTTGCGGCGGACATGGGAACTTGGTTTGCAACATCCGAATTTAATCGGACACTGTAATGTGGACGAGCCCAATCTGTGTAATTCGGATGGGCGGGTCACGGTGGCGGAGCGACTTTACAAGGAATTAAAAAAGATTGATCCCTATCGTCCGTCCCTTATGGTATATGCTTGTCATATTCCACCCGGCGAGCGTTGGACCAAGTGGAGCGAGGTGCTTGGGTATGACCCCTACGTGTATCCCGGCTGGGGGCGGTTGACGTACGGTTCCCCGAATTTCGTGGCCCAGCAGACCATCGAGTTGAAGCGCCGCGCGGACAGTGTGCATCAGGCTGTATGGATTGTTCCGGTGGCGTTTCAAATGGATCCGGAGCGCACACCACGGGGCTTGACGTCCGCGGAACAGGATTGCCAGACCTACCTCGCCCTGATCCATGGCGCCAAAGGGCTGTTGTATTTTTCCTCCCTTAACCTCTATGCGCAGGTTGCCTGGGATACGTTGAGCCGCCTGGCAAAGCAGATGAAAGTCATCGGCCCGGCCATCGTGGCGCCCGGGGTGCCGCAGGAAATTACGTATCAACCTACACCGCTTGACGCCGAGAAGGGCGTTTTTCCAGAAGTGCAAACGGCGCTGTTCCGGCACCCGGATGGGCGTTATATCCTGCTGGCGGCCAACAGCGTGACCTGGCCGGTGACGGCCACATTTACCATCACCGGCCTTCATCAGCTTCCCTTTTGGAAGACCATGATGGGATGGAAGATGGTGAAGGATTTGTTCGGCAATAAGGCGTATCCCGTAAAGGATCATGCCTTCAGCGATGAGTTTGAACCATATGGGGTGAGAGCGTATGTGTTGGAAATGCAGAATGCAGAATGCAGAATGCAGAATGAAGGAAAAATGCCGAAGACCGAAACAGATCGAAAACATGTCCCCCGCAGCTTGGGCGAAGGGGGATCGAAAATTCAGATCACGGTGCTGTCGCAGGGGCATCCGGAGAAGGCGTCGGCGGAAAAAGCGTTCCCGCTGGGCGAGATCATGAAGCGCAAGAACAAGATGCCCAATCCGTCATTTGCGATTCAGACGACTCCCGGGGCGCCGGACTATATCCGGCCGAGCTATTATCTGAACTGGCCGTTGGTAGGCTCCCCGGGCGCAGTGTGGGGCATTGAAACCAATAATCCCTGTCATGGCATGCAATGCCTGCGCATGGTGCATCAGTACAAGGGTGGCACCGTGCCGCCAGATGTTCCGCTGAATTTCAGGATAACCACAGGTGTGTTTTACGCGCCCTCAACGGAAAAGCCGACGCCATACACGTTTTCGGTTTATGCCCGGGCCGCGCGGGAGGGGGACGAAATCAGTGTTCATTTCTACGGCATGAAGCCGTCAGGTCCCGCCTCGAAATGGAAGCTGGCGCGCGACTGGAAGCGGTATTCCTTTACCGGCATGCTGTCCGGCGGGGTCATTCAGTTGTTTAACTTTTATACGTGGTCCAAAGACGCTGTTGTATATATTGACGCATTACAAATGGAGCAGGGTGATACAGCCACGGAGTTTACAACGGAATAATCCGTGTTAATTTTTATGGATAATGGTATAATGATGCGCAAGAAACATGAAAAATAAGGGAGCAATGTCGTATGAAAACATCGGTTTTATGTTTAATACTTGTTTTTACAATGCGTTGCATGGCCGCCACCACGCGTTACGTGTCGCTTGACGGGACAAACGACAACATTGGCGGTTATATAAATTGGGTTGGTGCGGCTACGACTATCCAGGCGGCCATCAGCGTTTCCGCCGACGGCGACTGGATCTGGGTGAGCAACGGAATTTACAACGCGGGCATCAGCGCGGTTGCCACTTTCGGCGATCATCGCGTGGCGATCACCAACTCGGTCACCGTGGCTGGCTGGGGTAATGACCGATCCGCGCTTATAGTTGGCAGCGCGGGCGTCAGGCCCGTATATATGGCTGATGGCGCTAAATTGATCGGATTTACCATAACCAACGGCGCGCCAACACTGGGGTCTGGCGGCGGCATACTTTGCGCTTCCACCAACGCCATGGTGAGCAATTGTCTGGTAATCGCCAATTCACGCATTGTCGGCGGCGGTGTTTATCGGGGAACTTTGGATAATTGTGATATCATAAGCAATTCGGCGACGCATGGCGGCGGCGCCGCCGGTCCGGTGGTTATGCGCAATTGCAATATCATAAGCAATAACGCGGCGAGTTTAGCCGGCGGCGTTTATCAACCCACCTTGTTGTATAAATGCGATATTGTCGGCAATTTATCGGTAAGCGGCGGCGGCGGGGTTTACGGCAATATTGCGGCCGAGAGTGTTGTGCGGGCATGCAACATTATAGGCAACACCTCCGAGGCAGCCGGCGGCGGGGTGGCACGTTGTTATGTTTATGATTCAATGCTGATCAGCAATACCGCCGCCGGTAGCGGTGGTGGCGGTTCCAGCGGCGATGCGTTGTATTATATGACCAACTGCACTCTGGCCGGCAATGTTGCCGGCAACAATGGCGGTGGCGCGGATGCATATACCATTTATAACTGCCGGTTGATTGATAATGCGGCGACGAATGACGGCGGCGGCGCACATTCCGCCAATGCCACGTGCAAGGGGCTTTTCAATTGTTCCATTATCAGCAACACGGCCCTCAGAAGTGGGGGCGGCGCGGCGCGGATTAAGCTGTATAATTGTGAAATAAAGTATAACCGCGCCCTGGGCGTCAGTCCGAATGGCCTGGGCGGCGGAGTTTACATTCAGGCGACGGAAGCCGTCAACAATTGCTTGATCATCGCCAATTACGCAAATATGCTGGGCGGAGGGGTACAAGGTTACACCACCGGGAATGTGTACAACAGCACAATTGTCGGTAATAGCGCCGGCGCGTTGGGCGGCGCGCAGTCAGTGACTTTGTATAACACGATTGTGTGGGACAATCAAGGCGGCGGCGTGCCGATTATCACGGATTATTATTCCTGTGGCTTGGGGTTTACCGGCCCGGGCAGCATTAACGCCGCCCCCTGTTTTGTTGATCCGGGCGGCGGCGGGTACGGCACTAATCACATTGCCGGCAACTATCGTCTGTGCCGGGATTCGCCTGGCATCAATGCCGGCACGAATTTGCCGTGGATCGCCGGTTTGGTGGACTTGGACGGACGCGCCCGGATTGACCGGTTTTCCGGCCGGGTGGACATGGGTTGCTATGAATTCATATTAAGCGGTACCCTTTATCATGTGCGTTAATTTCAGGCATGCGATGAAGATTAAAACGGCATGAAAAGATCGTCCGCGGTTAAATTGACTCCCACCTGGGAATGGCGAGCGCGTTGGACCAGTTACTGGTATGGCGACCGGGAAGTGTTTGATTTTACGGCGCGCGATTTCGACCGGCGGGCGGCGGCGCTACGGCGCGCCGGCATCAACGCCGTGATCACTTTCGGAGGCTTCCATTTTCGGTGGAGTTTTGTTGATGAGTGGCCGCTCCTGCTGCGCACTCTGAAGCATATCTGCCGGAGCTGTCACCGGCATGGCATCAAGGTCGTCGAGCATCACAGCGCCTTGTTGACGTGGAATCCCATAGGAACGGAGGATCATCGTTTCGTTAATGATTATTTCGGCAAACTTGCTTATCCAATCAATATCCGGTGGTATCCCGGATTTTTACGGCAAATGGAAACAGGCGATGCGTTGCATGCGGGGTGTTGGTTGTCCGGCATGCGCCAGATTGATCCACGCACCGGGCAGTTTGCTCGGACGAATTACCGGGGTTGGGCGCTTTGTTTCAACAACCCCGATTGGCAACGGCAATATTTCCGGCATCTGCGCGATATTTATGCCTGCGATGTGGATGGTATAATGACCGATGACATCCAGTTTTGGCCGGTTGGGTACGGCTGTGGGTGTCCGCATTGCCGGGCGCTGTTTCATGACGCCACCGGTTATCGGTTGCCGGTCACCGGTTCTGATGCGCCGGATTTTTACGGTAATGCTGAAAATCCCTCGTGGCGGCGCTGGATTCTGTGGCGCATGGATTGCCATCGCGCCCATCAGCGGCGCGTAATTGAACACGCACGCCGATATGGCGCGAATGTCATGCGTCCGATATATTCCAGTTCGAATTCCAATGCATACGCGCCGCGTGGCATGGGGACGGCTTTGGATAATTTGGGTGGATTATACAGCACGGTGTTTACCGAAGTCAATCAGACCGACCTGCAGGCGCATTGCTGGCTGCGGATAGGCGCGGAATCCTCGCAACGGCGCGCCTTGGCCGTACGCAATCATGTGCCTTCAATGTGTTTGTTTTATCCGAATACTCCGGATGAAAACCTGTTTTGCTGGGCCATGACCAAAGCGTGGGGGCAGCGTTATTGGGGAACCAACTGGCGTATGGGGGTGCAGGCTGAAACGCGGATGTTGCGGTCAACTTTCCGATTCGAGACGCAGCATGCCGATTGTTACGGGCGGCTTGATTCGCCGGCGGAGGTGGGCGTGCTTTTCCCGGCGCGAAGTGTATGGTTGCATAAAGATAATGACCAGCCGCCGGATTACATACGCATGAGCGATCCGGCATCAACGGATTGCTGGGCGGGTTGGTGTGAGCTGTTGGCCCTGGCTAATATTCCGTTCGATACCATTCTGGAAGATGACCTGGCGGAAGGGCTTCATTTTGATCGTTTGCGGTTGATCATTATACCGAATGCCGTGTGTATGAGTATCCGGCAGATTGAGGCTTTAAAGGCGTTTGTATGGTCAGGTGGAGCCGCCATCATAACTCACCAGGCGGGACTCAAGGACGAGATGGGCGCGCCGCGAAAAAAATGGCCGTTGGCCGGTCTGACCGGCGCGGAATACAAAGGATTGTTGCCGCGGTCGCCAGCTTGGCGGGTCACACCGTCCGCCCCCCTGGAAATACGGGGTGGATGCGCCGTATCGGCGCCGACGACGCGTTTGCTGGGTCGCGCCGGTACGGCAGTGTGGGCGAGATTCGATGGCGGCGTCGGTCCCGCGCTGGTTTTCCATAAATACGGGAAAGGCGCGGTTGTTACCTGCGCCGGAAAGCCGGGCCGTGTGATTTGTATCAATCGGCATGCGCGGTTTGAGCGGCATGGCCACATGCATGCGCGAGTTGATTTTGATCAGAATCCGGCTTTGACGGATTTAATGCGGCAAACAGCGCTGCGCTTGCTGGCGCCGGCGCCGCAATTGATCGTTGAGGGGGCGCCGCGCGGTTGCTTGGTGAGCATATTCACGCGCGGTAAACGCTTGATGATTCATGTGGTTAATGCAACCGGAACCCTGGCCGATTCCGGGAAAACGCTGCCGGTGCCGGTGCGTTTGAAGTTCCCGCGGCTGGAACGTTTGCCGGGCGGCGCGCGCTTAATCACGATCAATGTGCGCCATACAGGCGCGCGGGCCAATTTGGTCTCGCCGGAGTTCCAAGGCGCGCGGTGTCTGTCGTGTATACGTCAGGGTGGATATGCCTTGATTGAATTGCCGGCGCGTGCCGTCAAATGCTATGGCATGATTGTGGTTGAATGACCATGATTTCAATGTCAGGGAAAGTCAGAATGACTAAATGTCGTCCGGCATGGTATTTTGCGCCGCGTATTTTGCGCTCACATCGGTCCGATTGCTGGGGCGATGAATTGACATCGGCGCTGGTGGCTTATACGGATGAATGGTTGCGCGGATTAACGCATGCTGGGTATGACTCAATCTGGGTGCGTCTGGATTTGCGCGCCATCGTGCCTTCACGTCTGTTTCCACGGGTCAACTCAAGCTCGCTGGATCATTTGAACCGGCTGGTTGAACGTGCGGCCCGGCATGGTGTGCGTGTTATTGCCTATCTTAATGAACCCAAAGCGCTGCGCGCCGATGATCCGTTCTGGAAGAGACACGCCGACTTGAAAGGTTTGCCTGGATCCGTGCCAGGCGCGGCACCGCAACTTGGCGGAAATTTCATTCGTTTGTGTACCAGTCAACCGGCTGTGATAGAGTTTCTGGAGGAAAGCGCCGCGGCGTTGTTTGAAAAAACACCGGGGTTGGGCGGGGCGTTTTTGATCAATGCCAGCGAAACCTTTACGCATTGTTATTCGCATTATTATCCCAAACCGGGTCCGCGTTCTTCCGCGTTAAAGATTAACTGGCGGATTCATGCGCCACCGGCTGTTTTTGAGCCAGCCGCGGATTTGGCGAACGCGTACACGGATAGCTGGCGGCGGGGGATGACCTGTCCACGCTGCGTGTCGCGCACACCGGTTGAAGTCGCCGCTGAAGTGATTGCCGCGCTTGCGCGCGGAGTGCATGCATCCGCGCCGCGCGCTCCGGTGATTGTATGGACCTGGAGTTGGATGGTAATCGAGCCTGATCCCCAACCGGAACTCATTCGCCGACTGCCCAAGGATGTCATCCTGATGTCGGATTGGGAGCGGGGCGGAGTGAAAAACATAGTCGGTCGGCCGTATTACGTGGATGAATACAGTTTTTCGTGCCTTGGCCCATCACCGCGTTTCCTGGCGCAATGCCGCCTGGCGCGCCGCCGTGGCTTAAAGGTAATGGCTAAAATGATGGTTGGCGCCACCCATGAATTTGCGGCGGTTCCATATCTGCCTTTGCAGTCGCTTTTGGCCGAAAAAATGATCCGCCTGCGCCGTCATGGAGTGTCCGGATTCCTGGGATGTTGGAATTTCGGCGGAGACCTGAATCCAATGAGCCGGCTGGCCGGGCGTCTTTCTCGCGGTCCGGCGCTGACGGCGGAGCAGTCTTTGCGTTGGCTGGCACGGAGCGAGTTCCGCGCGCGGCGACCGGCCGCGTTGCTGGTGGCATGGCGGTGTTTCGGCCGCGCATGGCGTGAGTATCCGTTCAGCACGCCCTTTGTTTACAATGGCCCGATGAGCTACGCGCCGGCCTTTCCCTTTAGTTTGCGCGGCTCCGATACGCCAATCCCTCCAAATTACCACCCTTTGCCCCGTGACCGGCAAGGCCATATTATTGCCGGTTTCAACCCCAACCGTTGGATTAATCCCGGCATCATGGGCGAACGTTATCAGCGCTTTTGCTCCAGCCGCCCTTCGCCATTTGACGCCCCAGTCGTGACGGCGGCCTTCGAACGACTACTGACCTTATGGCGGCGCGGTTTGTCGTTTTATTGCAAGGCGTTGCACGATAACGGCAGTCCTGGTTTGATGTCGAGGGAATATCGGCTGGCGCAGCACATCGGCCTTTGCCTGCAAAGCACACTGCATATCATGGAGTTTCACGCATTGCCGGATGACGGACTTGCCAGATCGCATGTGGATGTGCGCAGGTTGCGCATAGCGGAAGCTGAATATGCGCTGGTAACCGCGGACCGAACCTTGATTGCGCAAGACGCGGAGCTTGGATATCATCCGGAGGCGCACACCCGCCTGTATACCGAAGCTGATTTGGATTTTAAACTTGAACAATTGAAGCGTATTATCGAAGCGTTGCGCCGAAAAACCCGGCGGACTGCGGGAAAAAAACCATAGAAGGTGGTATTTTTATTACCAATGAATCCGTCCGTTCAATATTCATTAGCGCGATGGGGAGCAGGCGGTATTTAGTTTTTCAACCAATGTCTGCAATAATTTTCATGTTGTTGATTGAAAGGCAATGTAATCCAGGCTATACGATCCGGATCGCCCCGGCAGTCCCGCCGGGAACCCGGGTTTGGGTCAGCGGCCTGCAAATGGAGGCCGGGGAGACGGCCACGGAGTTCCAGGATAATTAAGGAGGAAAATGCATCAACCACAAAGATCGTTGTTTTTCGATTTTCATACCATGCCGGCGAATCCGGACGTGGGTGAAAATTTCGACCTGGACGCCCTTACCGGCTGGCTTCGGGATTGCGGCGCGGATTTCATCGTCTTCCCGGCGCGCTGCAATCAGGGTATGGCTTATTATCCCACCAAACTGGGCATACCGCATCCTGCCCTGAAGCGCGATTTGTTCGGCGATCTTGTCCGGGCATGCCGCGCCGAGAACATTGCCGTTTCCGCTTACATCAATGTCGGTTTGAGCCACGAGGAAGCTTATCGCCGGCGCGATTGGACCGTCTTGCGCGCCGATGGCCGCATGTATGACGAGCGGTTCAATAACGCTTATTGCCGGCAGATGTGTTACAACACCGGGTATGCGGAGCATGTGGTCGGGATGGCGGTGGAGGTGGCGAAATCGTATCCGGTAAGCGGCTTCTTTTTCGACTGCTGCCAGACCCAGCCGTGCATCGGCGTTGAATGCATGGAAAAAATGAAGGCGGCCGGCGTGGACTGGAAAGATCCGGTGCAGCTTCATGATTTCAACTACGATAAAATGGTCAACATGGGGCGCCGGCTGGCCGAAGCCATCCGCGGCGTCAACACCGGCCTGCTGCTTTATTTCAACGGCTTGGACTACGAAGCCCAGGCGGATTTCGGCAATTACCTGGAACTCGAATGCCTGCCGCAGGGCGGCAGCGGCTACGAACTGCTGCCCATGATGGCGCGCCACCTGCGCACGCTGGGCAAACCGGTCTTGAACATGACCGGCCGGTTCCAGAAGACCTGGGGCGATTTCGGCGGTGTCCGCGCGCCGGCCGGTGTGGAGTATGATTGCATCTACGGCATCGCCAACGGTCTGATGCCGAATATCGGCGACCATCTGCACCCGCGCGGCGATCTGAACCGCGCAGTAATGGCATTGGACAAGGCGGTCTATGATAACCTGCGGCCGCTGCAGCCATGGGTCGCGGGCGCCGTGCCGGTGACGGAACTGGCCAATGTCATGCCATCCTGCTGCTATCCCGGCTATAAATGGCGCGGGGGCGACCTGGAACAGCAAAACCAGGCCGCCTTGATGTCGCTCAAGGCCGCCACCCGCATTTTATGCGAACTGAAAATGCAGTTCGACAATGTCAGCCTGGCGGCGCCATGGGATAAATACAAAGTGCTGATTCTGCCGGACGAAATTACCTTTAATGCCGAAATTGCCGGACGCCTGAAAAAGCACCTGGCCCGCGGCGGCGCGATCATCGCCACCGGGAATTCCGGGTTGGATGCCGCGCGGGAAAAGTTCGCGCTGGACGATTTCGGCGTGGAGTATATCGGCGCCGATCCGTACGATCCGGCCTATGTCGCTTTCAAGCCGGAGTTGGCCGAGGGCATGCCGGATATGCCGGTGACCCTGTATGAACGCGGCCTGGCTGTCAAGGCCTGGCCGGGGACGGCGGTGCTGGCGACGATTGTGGCGCCTTATTACAATAACGAATGGGACGGCCGGCATGCGAACCGTTACACGCCGCCCGACAAGGACACCGGCCGGCCGGCGATCACGCTCAACGGGCGCGTAGCCTATGCCAGCCACCCGGTCTTTCGGACGTATTACTCCAGCGCGGCTTTGCCCATGCGGCAACTGGTCGCCAACCTGCTGGAAAGATTTTTGCCGGAGCCGCTGGTGCGCGCTTCCGCCGGCATGCCCGGACGGCTTGCACCGCCGTCGTTTACCCGCATCACCGTGACCGCCCAGCCCGGCCGGCGCATGGTTTACGTGCTGGCCTACCTGCCCGAGCCGCGCGGCGCGGGAGTGAACATGATCGAAGAGCCCCTGGAACTGACCGGGCTGAGCGTCAGCCTGCGCCTGGACGGGCGCGTGCCGAGGCAGGTGTACCTGGCGCCCGCCCGGGAACGCCTGGATTTCACCATTGACGGCAACTATGCCACAGTCTGCATTCCCCATCTGCGCGGCTGGACGGTGGCGGTGTTTGAGGAGTGATTTTCTCCGATAAAATCTTGGCCGACCCGCCCGGGTGGCGCCGGGGGCAGATTCCCGCGCGCCGCCGTCGGGAAAATCAGCCGCCCGCCAGCCATTCGCGGAAGGCGCGAATCTGGCGGGGCAAGCCCAATGCCAGGACTTCATCGCCGGCTTGCAGCGTTTCCGCGGCAGGCGGATTGATATGCTCTACGCCGGCGCGGCGGATGCCGGTGATCTGCACGCCCAACTGCCCGGCAATGCCCAGGTGCATCAGCGTCTGTCCCAGGTGCGGGCTGTCTTCCGGCACGGTGATGGTTTCAAAATGAATATCATCCAGGTCGGCGTCATCCGGCGCCGGCGATTGTCCGCCCGCCAGCCATTCCCGGGCGGCGGCAATCTGGTCCGCCGCGCCCAGCAGCAGGAGCTTGTCCTGCGGGTAAACAGCCGCGGCGGCCGCTGGGTTCATGATCAGGTATCCCTGGCGTTCAATGGCGATGATGGTGCAGCGGAAGCGAGCGCGCAGGTTCAGATCAGCGATGGAATGCCCGCCGTGCGGGCTGTAATCGGGAATCAGGCTTTCGCCGATGGTGACATTCCATTCCGCTGTTTTGTCGCGCCAGGCGCGGGCTTGGGCGTGTTCGCCGCCCTGCAAGGCGCGGTAAATGCGGCCTTCCATCACGCTGTGCCAGTAAATCATCTTGCGCCAGAAGAGGACGGCCATGACGCCCAGGCCGCCCGCCAGCGCCACCGGAATCCAGATGGAGGCGAAATGCGCCGGCCAGAACATCCAGAGCCAGCCGGCCAGCACCACGGCGGCAATCAGCTTGATCAGGTTTTCCAGCAGGGCGGAACGATAACTCTGCCGCGATTCCTCCAGCGTGGCCGCCTGCGCGTAAAGCATGGCCAGGGCGCCGATATTGCGCCAGATGGCAATCAGCGGCCCCAGCAGGAACACGCCGAAAACCGACCAGAAGACCAGGTTGATGCGTGAGCCTGCTTCCGGTCTTTGTCCCAGCCAGTCGAATACCTGTGCAAACATCGGTTCGGCAAAGATAAGCAAGCCGGTCACAAACAGGATTTCCACGCCGATCTGCCAGACACGTTTGCGGGCAAAGCGCCAGAGCATGCTGGCCTGGCCGCGCCGCCCCAGGGCGGTCAGCAGGTTTTGCCAGCCATTGACCGCCCGCGCCAGCAGCCGCGGCTGATGCGCGGTCAGGAAGGCCGTGACGCGCTCGCTGCGCGGCACGGCGAATGAAGCAAAAGCGGCCGTCACCACGCATACTCCCACCGCCAGCGCCTGGGCGGATTCCGGCAGCACGCCGCGAGTGACGCCCAATTGGGCGAAGATGAAGGAAAATTCACCGGTCACCGTCAAGGTCAGTGCGGCGGGGAAAACGTCGCGGCCTTTATACCCGGCCAGCAACATGCCGGCGGTGGCGGCAGACAGGCGCACGGCAATTGCGCCGGCGGCCAACACCGCCAGCCAGAGGATGAGCCAGGGATTAAAAAATACATGCACGTCTATCAGCATGCCGATGGAAACGAAGAATACGGCGGAGAAGATGTCGCGCAGGCCGGCAAAGGTCCGCTCGATCGCCGCGCGCTGCGGCGTACCGGCGATGATCACCCCCAGCAGGAAGGCGCCCAGTGCCGGGGAGTAGCCCGCGCGGGTGGCCAGCACCGCCAGCAGGCACAGCGTGCCGGCCACCAGCAGCGTCCGCAATTCTTCCTGCAGCCGGCGCTGGATGGACGCCAGGAAACGGGGCACCCATAATAACGCCAGGGTGACCACCAGGGCCAGGAACGCGAAGAAGGCGCCTGTCTGATGCACCAGCGGCGCATGGGCCGACGTGGCGTAGGAACCGACGACACTGAAAAGGATCAATGCCGCCAGGTCTTCCAGCAGGGTAATCGTCATGGCCAATTGCCCGGCATGCCGGTGGATGAAGCCGCCTTCGTGCAGAATGCGGCTGATGATCGCCGAACTCGAACTGGCCAGCATACCGGCGATAAACAACGCGGTCATGGTGGAAGTGTGCAATACCGCTCCGCCAATCCGCATGAGGGTGATAATCGCCAGCGTGCTGCAAAGCACCGCGGCAAACAAGGCCAGTCCCAGCTGGCTCAGCTTGCGGAAACTCAACCCCATCCCGGTGGAAAACATCAGGAAAATCAACCCCAGTTGCGAGAGCGTCTGGATGCTGGCGAGGTTGGACACGAGGTCTACCGGCGGGGTATAAGGGCCAACCACCATTCCGGCCAGCAGGTAGCCGATCGTGGCCGAAGCGCCCAGGCGCCGGCAGATGGCGCCGGCGATGCCCGCCACCAGCAGGACCACGGTAAAATCCTGAATGAATTCAATGCCCATGGAAAATGTTTTCCTCCGCCGGCAGCAGCCAAAACAGAATCAGCGCCAGCATTATAAATGCCGTCAAGCGGATGTCAAGGTTGCGGGCTTTAGCCAGCCTTGCTCCGACGGAGGGGCTGCGGCGCATCCGGATGCCGGGCTGTAGTAGCGCCACGGCTTGTCCTGCGTAGTCTGACGAAGCAGGATGTGGCGCATCCGGATGCCAGTCCTCTTCTTATTTGCTGCGATCCGCAAATCTGCCTTGCACCCCGCCGCCCGCGGACGGGGCGGGTAAAAACCACCTTGACATCTTGCGCAAAACCGGGTATCCCCATCCGCATGCCAATTGCACCAACAAAACCGCAATCCGATTGGCGCGCGTTAAGCGCGCGCGTGCTGGGGGGCGAGTTCGTGGACCGGCCTACGGCTTTATCCATCCTGGATACGCCGGATGACGGCCTGCTGGACTTGCTGTCGGCCGCTTTTGCCATCCGGAAAAAATATTTCGGCCGGGGCGTCCGCCTGCACCTGTTGCATAACGCCAAGAGCGGATTGTGTTCGGAAGACTGCGCTTACTGCAGCCAGAGCGCGGCAGCGGTTTCCGGCGCGCCGCAATACCCTTTGCAGTCGGCGGAGGAAATCGCCGCCGGCGCGGAAGACGCCGTGCAGGCCCGGGCGGTGCGTTATTGCATCGTCATCAGCGGCCGCGGCCCGGACGAAACAGGCCTGCGGCACATCTGCGATGCCGCCCGTTTGATCAAGCGCCGGCACCCGCATTTACAGGTTTGCGCCTCAATGGGATTGCTGGATGACGCCCAGGCCCAACGGCTGAAGGCGGCGGGCGTGGATCGCTATAACCATAACCTTGAAACGTCCCGCAGGTTTTACCCGGAAATCTGCGGAACGCACACTTATGACGACCGCGTGGCTTCCGCCCGGGCCGCCAAGCGCGCCGGACTGGAATTGTGCAGCGGCGGTTTGCTGGGTATGGGGGAAACCCCGGCCGACCGCGTCGATCTGGCCTTCGCCTTGCGTGAAATTGACGCCGATTCCGTGCCTGTCAACCTGCTTGACCCGCGCGGCGGCACCCGGCTGGCCGGCCGGCCGCGCCTGTCGCCCATGGAGGGATTGCGGATCCTGGCGATGTTCCGGTTCGTTCTGCCGGACCGCGAAATCCGGATTGCCGGCGGGCGCGAGGCGGTCCTGGGGCCGATGCAGCCGCTGGCACTCTATGCCGCCAACTCGATGTTCACCAACGGCTACCTGACGACGGCCGGGCAGGGGCACGCCGCCGACCTGGCCATGCTGGCGGCGGCCGGCTTTACGGTGGCGGAAATCCATGCCTAGGTTTTAACATGCCCGCGCGAGTTTTGTCTAAGAAGGAGAACCTGTCCATGCCGGAAATGACTTCACGGGAACGCATCAGTAATTTGCTGGAACGGCGGCCGGCGGACCGCGCCGGCTTCTGCGAGTCCTTCTGGGGCGAAACCACCCGGCGCTGGTTGGCCGAGGGGCATCTTCCACCCAAGGGGGTGAACGAGTTTTTCAATATGGATATCGTCCGGGCCGGCGGTTTTAACATGATCGCCAATCTTGACATTCCCGAAACGATTTTGGAGGAGGATGCGGAAACCAAGCTGGTGCGCAACGGCAACGGCGCGGTCTTGCGCCAGTGGAAGGCCAAGTCCGGTACGCCGGAGCATGTGGACTTCCTGGTGCAGGATCGCGCCGGTTGGGAGCGGCACATCAAGCCGCATTTGAAACCCGACCGCCGCCGGGTGAATTTTGAGGCCTACCGCCTGACCCGCCAGGCCGCGGCCGATAAAAACCGCTTTTTCATGTGGGCCGGCACGAATGTCTTCGAGCAACTCCACCCGGTCTGCGGCCATGAACACCTCCTGGCCGGCATGGCGCTCGATCCGGATTGGGTGCTGGAAATGGCTTCCGTTTATGCCGACTTGACCATCAACCTCTGGGAAATGCTGTTTAACGCGGAAGGTCTGCCGGACGGCATCTGGTTCTGGGAAGACATGGGATTCAAGGAAAAGCCGTTCATGTCGCCGGCGATGTACCGCGCACTGATCATGCCCGCGCATCAACGCACCATTGATTGGGCGCATGCGCGCGGGATGAAGGTGATCATGCATTCCTGCGGGTTTGTCGAGCCGCTCGTGCCGGGCATGATCGAGGCGGGGATTGACATGCTGCAGGCGATGGAGGTCAAGGCCGGCATGGACATGGTGCGGTTGAACAAGCTGTACGGCGACCGCCTGGGATTCATGGGCAATATTGACATCCGCGAGCTGATATCCAATGATCGTGCGCGGATTGACGCCGAATTGCGCAAAAAGATTTTGCCGTTGATCGCCACCCGAACCCCCTATATTCTGTCTACCGACCACTCGACCCCGCCCGAGGTTGATTACGAATCGTTTATCTATTTCCGCGATCGCGGTCTGGAACTGGCGCGGTATTAAGCCGTCCGCGCGCACGTTTGCCAAGCTTTGGACCGGGCGATTATTACATCTGAACAAATTTCAAAAGCCCTTGCCATAAGGTCGGGGTGGAACCCGACCCTCCAAAAACGGGTTGTTTTTCCATTTTGGAGGAACGACTTCGACAGTGGCCGGGGCTTTTGAAAATGGCTCATCTGAGAAGGGAATCAATCATGTCCGACATCAGTATCCCGGAAAAATGGCGCTGGTTTCCCCAGGCGCGCTTCGGGATTTTCATTCACTGGGGACCGTATGCGCAGGTAGGGCGGGGCGAGCAGGTCCTGATCCGCGAGTGGCTGGACCACCGGGAATACGCCGCGGCTGCCTGCCGGTGGAATCCGCGCAAATTCGATCCCCGGCAGTGGGCGGCAACCGCCCGGCTGGGCGGTTTCCGGTATGCTGTTTTCACCGCCCGGCACCATGACGGTTATTGCTTGTGGGATTCGCGGCTGACGGATTACACCAGCGCGGTGCAGGCGCCCAAGCGCGATTTCGTGGCGGAGTACGTGGAAGCCTTCCGCGCCGCCGGCCTGCGCGTGGGCTTGTATTACTCGCTCGCGGATTTCCGCGTGCCGGCTTACCTGGAAGGGCCGGACATCAACCCGGCCGGCTGGCGCACGTTCTGCGAATACGTGCACGGCCAGGTGCGCGAGTTGCTGAACAATTACGGCAAAATTGATGTGATCTGGTTCGATGGTTCCTGGCCGCGCACGCGCGAGGATTGGCGTTCGGAGGAACTGGTGCGGATGATGCGCGGCTTGCAGCCGGATATTTTAATCAATAACCGGCTCGGCAAGCCGGCCGTCAAGCCTGCCGGCCCGGATCACTATAAGAACATGCTGGAAGATGCCGGTCATTCCCGTGAACTCGGCGATTTCGGTACGCCGGAACATAGTATCACCGCCGATCCGGGCCGCTTGTGGGAGTCTTGCCAGGTCAGCACCTGGCGCCTCTGGGGTTATACCATCGGCGAACATTGGCGCCCGGCGGAATTGCTGCTTGATATGCTCGTGGACGCCGCCGGGCAGGGCGGGAACCTGCTGCTGAATGTCGGCCCGGACGCCGATGGCGTAATGCCCCCCGAGTTCGTCGAGCGCGCCCGGGTAATTGGCGATTGGCTGCGCGTGAACGGCGAGGCGGTTTACGGCACGGAAGCCCGGGAATTGCCGGACACCGTCACGCTGGGACGCCTGTCCTGCCGCGGCAATAACCTGTACCTGATTCTCCGTTTCTGGGACCGGCGGCTGTCGCTGCGCCTGCCATGGCTGCAAACCCGGGTGCGGCGGGCCGCGCTGCTGGGATCGGATTGCCCGTTATCCGTCAGCCAGAATGATTGGGAATTGACGATCAGCGGGCTGCCCCCGCAAATGGAGCGCATGCTGTTCCCGGTGATCAGGCTCGAATGCGATGCGCCGCCGGCAGTGCATCCGTCCGCCGGCAAATCTCCCTTGTGGAGCGATCATCCCCTGTGTTACGTTCCCTGGGCGCGCCGGCGGGGGGAGTCCGTCTGGGTAGACGGCCAGGCCCGGTAAAAAAGCAGGGCGCCCGGCAGCCGTGAACGTCCGCCGGAGCGCCCTGTGTTTTATCGTGTTGCGGCAAGTTATTTCTTGAGCAGCGCCTTGGCCAGGTCGGCGGCCGAGGCGGCGTCCGGAGCATAGCCGTCCGCCCCGATCTCATCGGCAAAAGCCTGGGTCACCGGCGCGCCGCCGATCATGACCTTGACCTTGCCGGCCAGTCCGGCGGACTTGACGCTTTCCACCACGTTTTTCATGTTCACCATCGTGGTGGTCAGCAGCGCGGAAGCGCCGATGACGGCGGCCTTGTTTTCCTTGGCCAGGTCGACCATTTTGGCCGGCTCGACGTTGATGCCGGCGTCCACAACTTTGAATCCGGCGCCTTCCAGCATCATGCAAACCAGATTCTTG
>JAXGSX010000013.1:0-24108 GCA_040775225.1 Kiritimatiellia bacterium
CCCCAGCGCGCCCGTGCCGGCGTACAACTCCCGCACGCGGGCGCGGTCCAGCCGCCCGCTCAACATGGAAAATATCGCCGCGCGCACGCGATCCTGGGTCGGCCGCACCGGCCCGGACGGCACCCGCAACTGGCGCCCCCGCGCGGCGCCGCCGGTAATGCGTATCGCCATAGTCTTGGTCTGCCTGCAGGAACCGGCAACCGGCGCCCAGGCGAGTGATTAAAAGAACAGGTTGAGAAACAAATTTAATTGCTGCGGGGAAAATCTACAACGTTGGCCGCCGCAAGTCAATGCTGACGCCGCCGGTCGCGGGCCCTCACAACGGAAATGCAGTTGACAAACGTTAATCCGGCTTTATACTTTAATCAGTCGTATATTCGTATAAATCATTGAACCGCTCCATGCCTCAATTGGAAAAGGAGAAACAATATGCATCGCATGAAAATTTACGCTGTCTTGCCGGCTTTTGCCCTCGCCGCCGCCGCGCATGCCGCCGGCCCGGAAGCCGCGCCGTTGAATCCGGCCTTCATCCGTTACCTGGAAATCCAGCAGCAAAAGGCGGCTGATCCGACTTTCGCTGGAGCGGATGAAAATTACGGACTCATCCCGCTGCCGACCCCCCTGCCGCCGGCTCAACCGGCGCCGGATGATGAGGCGCAACCCAAGAGTTTTGCGGCCTATTACGACCTGCGCACCGCCGGCAAAATGACCCCCGTCCGCGACCAGGGCAATGAGGGCGCCTGCTGGGCTTTCGCGACTTACGGATCCATGGAATCCTGCCTGCTGACGGCGGAAACCTGGGATTTTTCGGAAAACAACCTGGTCAACCTGTCCGGATTCGACTGGGGATTCAGCGACGGCGGTAATGTTCAAATGTCCATCGCCTACCTGGCCCGCTGGAACGGCCCGGTACTCGAAAGCCAGGACCCCTACCCGCGGCCCGGCCAGAGCGTCAACCTGACGCCCAGCAAACACACGCAACGCGTTTATATTCTGCCGAAACGGACCGGTTACACCGCCAATTCGCTGATCAAGCAGGCAATCCTCGACCACGGCGCCGTGTTCACCACCATGCGGTCAGCCTCCGGTTACTTAAAGGAAAGCACGGGGGGGTATTATTACAATGGCAGCGGTGATATCAACCACGCCGTCACCATCGCCGGATGGGATGACAATTTCAGCCGCAACAATTTCCTGATTCAACCGCCCGGCAATGGCGCGTTTATCATCAAGAACAGCTGGGGCACAGGCTGGGGGAAATCGGGTTATTTTTACATTTCATATTACGACACCAAGGTGGCCGATTACAGCGCGGTGGTGCCGCGTCCGGAAGCGGTAAGCAATTACGCCCGCATCTACCAATACGACCCCCTGGGCGCGGTGCGCTGGTTCGGCTACGGCAACCAGACCTGCTGGGGTGCCAACATTTTTACCGCCAGCGCCTCGGAATCCCTGCGCGCCGTAAGTTTCCACACGCCGATCGCCAACTCGAAAGTAACCATCTATATCTACACCGGTTGCGCCGCCAATAGCCCGCGCAGCGGTTCGCTCCGCACTACCCAGAGCGCCACGCTTTCCCATTTCGGGTACCACACTGTGAAGCTGAACACTTCGGTCAGCCTGACGTCCGGCCAGCGGTTTTCGGCGGTGATCAAGTTCGAGACCCCAGGCTACAATTATCCCCTGCCCTTCGAATTAGCCATCAGCGGTTACAGCAGCCGCGCCGCCGCTTCGCCCGGCCAGAGCTTTTTCAGTTCCAATGGATCTTCCTGGTCGGACATGACCACATACAACTCCACAGCCAATGTCTGCATCAAGGCGTTTACCGGTACAGGATCGCCGCCGCCACCGCCGCCACCGCCGCCCGCAGCGGGCATGCCCATGACGGCGGATTATGACGGCGACCGCTGCGCCGACCCGGCGCTGTACTGGACCGACGGCAAATTCAGCGCCATCCTTTCCAGCCTTGGCTACGGCAAAGTGTCCTGCAGCACGATGTATCAAGGCACACAGTACCAGCCCATGCCCGGCGATTTTGACGGCGACGGCTTAGCCGACCCGGCCGTCTTGGACCGCACCCGCCGGCAATACAGGTACTATTCTTCACGCCGCGGATATAATGCCTATTACATTAAACAAACGTGGTACTGGTCCGGCCTGCGCAACAGCGCCGGGGATGCCGACGGCGACGGGTATGCCGATTTGGTTGGATATGATCCTACCGACAAAACATGGTACGTTCTGTTGAGCAGTTACAATTACGGGACATACGCCTGGCTCGAATGGGGCGGAGCAAATTGGATACCCTTCTGTGTGGATTATGATGGCGACCGCCTGGACGACCTGATTGCCTACAATACCTCCGACCGGTACTGGTATATTCTGTTGTCAACCTCGGGATATACCCAATACACTGCCCGTTATTTCGGCTATTCCGGATTCACCCCGGTGGCGGGCGATTGCGACGGCGACGGCCGGGCCGACCTGGGGATGTATAATACCACGACTGGGGTCTGGCGTATTTTGCTGTCATCTACCGGCTACCGTCAGTACGCCACCGCCACCTGGCGCGGCAATTGACGATGAATGGATCCGGGACGCCCTCGTCCCGCTGCCGCTCCGCCGGGACGAGGGCGTCCCGGCGGTCTTCCGGAATGCCCGGCGGCGCTAATTCAAATTCCAGCCGGCAAGTTATGAGGATCATGGACTGCTTTTTTTACGACGACGGAATCGTCCTGAAAGGCGGTCGGAGTTCCTCCCCGTTCGATCTGGAGGCCGCTGACCCACACGGCCGCACCGGCGCCGGGCGACAGCATGATGTCGCGCGCGCCCAAATTCGAATTTCCGCCCGGTGGCAAAACAAAAGCGTAATGGTACCGCTGCCATTCCCCGGTCAACCGGAATGATTGCCTCGCGTTTTCCGCTTTAACCGTCAGCGTGGCTCCGGAATTTTCACCGCGCGCGTACAGCGAAAATGTCATTGTTTCCGGCTTGCCCGAAGCCGGCGTATAAAACACGCCGAAAGTGCCGCGGGTTTTGTATCCCCGCTCAGCCAGGGGACGTTTGAACATCCGCAGCGACGGATGCCCGTTCCATGTCACATCGTAATCAACAAACCACGACGAATCCTTACGCCCGGCCGTCGGATCGGTGCTCAGGCAGAAATAAGGGCGGAAGAAATCCGGAATGCCGGGATTGAACTGCCGTTCGAAGCAGGGGTTGGGCACGTAATTTTTGCCCAGCATCAACTGCCGCACGATCCCGGGAATGTCCACCACCGGTGCGCGCTCTTCCTCCACGGCCGTCATTGCCACCGCCACTTTCACCGGCACGGTTTTCCCGGCCAGTTGCATCCGATAGGCGCGCGTGCCGTACGGCTCGATTCTGTCGTTAAACGCTTCCCCATCCAACTCCAATATCCTTTGTTCCTCTGTGCCTCTGCCCCTCTGCCGCTCTGCCCCTTTGCCCCTCTGCCCCTCCTCATCACCAAACATCCGCGCCGCTTTTGCCAGCCCCCCGACCTCAAACTTCGCCTCCACCGCATGCGGCATGATGTTGGCCGCCAGCAGCAGGTAATCGCCGTCCGGATAACGGAAAACAGCGGCGTTTACCAGGGGGAATTTCTGTTCGTCGGGTTGATAATTATCTGGAGTATATTTTATATTTTGCGCAATATCGCCGTTGCATAATGCCGGAGACATGTCTTTTACCTGCGCGCTGATAACTCGCAAAGCATCCCATGGGCCCTGCCCGACCACGTTGCCCAAGGCGAAATACAGCAGTCCGCGCGAACCGTAAATGATGGCGGCATAGGCCTGGCAGATCATGCGTAATTTATCCATGCCGATGGGAGTGCGCGCGGGGTCCTGCTGGCTGGCAACAGGCACAAACCACATGATTTTGTTGTCCTGCCGGCAGCGTTCGCGCAATTGGCAGGCGTAAAAAGCCGTAGCCAACCCCGGTTCGATGCGCACTCCGGCGTCCGGGTTGAACAATTTCGGATAGATGTCATATCCCAGAATATCGCACCACTTCGTCCATTTCCCGCCCGGAGGAATATGAGCGGAATATACAATTAACTGCGGGCGATATGGATCCAGCGGGGCGACGGTATTCCAATATCTTTCCGCGCCGGCGATCCTTTCCTCGGGATTGACCAGATTCGGCTCATCCACGTTGTAATAGGCGATAAAGTTTTTATAATCGCGCAGAATTCTGGTGTCCGCGATGATTTCCGGCTCTTCCGCGTCATACGCTTTCTGCTGGATGGCCAGCCGTTCCGCCAGCGGCAAATCGCAGGGCGGCGGCGGCCACATGCCGGGCTTCCAGCCGATCGGATAGGGCTGGGGCGAGGTCCAGGTAATCACATTCAAGCCGTATTTTTGGGCCAGATTCATGAAAGCCGCCGTATTGGTGGCGCTTTTGGAACGGATGATGGTGTTCAGACCGATATCCTCGGCCAGGAACCGGAACAAATTTTCATCATCTTCCTCGCAGCCGTTGATGCCCAGCCGCCGCTGGAGGGTATGCCCGAATAAACCAACCGGGAAAAACTGCCGGTTGTCCTTCAAAATCACACCCTTGATATAATCCGCCTTGGTTTCGTATCCGGGGCGGGGCGCCAACCGGATGATTTTGACATCTTGCGCCGCCAGTTCGCGCTCATCCAGCAGAACACTCACCCTGGCCATATTGTCGCCTATGGCCAATGCCGGCAGGGGGACAGCCGGAATCATCATCGGCTGCAAGCCTTTGATTTCAAGATTTTTACCGCCACCGATCTCCACGCGCAGCGCCGCCGCCGGCAACATGCCCTCCGGCAGACCCAGTTCCACCATGATTTCCGCGGCATCTTCGGAGGTGTAATAGCTGCGTCCAACCACGACTTTTTTCAACACCTTCAAAGCCGAGGTATCGTCAACCGCCAGGGAAGCCAGCAGATTGCCGTCGGCCGGATCGGCCAGCACAACCTTGATTTTGCGCTCCCGCAAAACTCCGGCCGGAAGATTCAGATTCAAATCCAGCGTCCCAGGCAATTCCACCGTCTGATGATGTGTTACGACATCGCCATCGCCGAAATTTTCGATGATTTGCATTTGCGCTGTTCCCTGTTCCGGGGTTGCGGTTGCCAGGGTCAAGGCCAGCGCATAATAATTCGTGCCGTTTGCACGGATGACCCCGGTAATGGCGGCCTGTTTGATCCGTGGCGCGAACGGAACTTCCGGCTTGAAACCGCCCAGGCCGTTTACCGGCAGATAATTAGCAAATGCATGCGCGCTACCCTGATTGCCCGGCTTCAAGGCGTGGCTGACACGCTTTTCCATCAATACCGCGCCCATGTCGTCGAGGCCGATTTGTATGAAATTTCTTAAAATATTAATCTGGGCGCCGCTCAAATCATCGCTGGCCAGGGAAAACAAAGGGATGGCCGCTTCCGCCGTCCACCCATCGCCCTGCCTGGCGGCCGATGTGCGCCACAACGAATCCCAGGCGGCGTCGCGCCCTTTGGCTTCGCAAAGCCGGTCAACCCGGACATTGGCAAAACTCAGCATGAAGTGGCAGTAAGATAGCGAATTGGTCGAGGGACGGATGAAAAATTCCACCGATTCATCGCGATTTACCTGACCCTCATTCTTCAGGGTTTTTTGGGATACATGTTCCATGTTGGCATTCCGGCAGCGCAATCCGAGATACAGCCAGGCATTGTCGCGCAGCAGCCACACTTCGGTCTCCGGCGCCGGAATGTCGCTGTTGATCTGGTATAGATTTTCAATTTTAACGGCCGTTTGCCAAACGGGATCCGCCAGTTTGCCGTCCAGGATTGGCGGTTGGCCGCAGGCGGGAATTGCGATTGCCGGCAAATCCGCGGCCATGGCGGACTCGGCCTGGCTTATCAGTCCCACGAGTAAAAAGGCACCGATCAAACGCGATTTTAACATACATTGACCCATGATTAATAATGCTGCTTTTTGATTTGCGACCATTTTTTGCCTTTCCAGGCGATTTGATTCATGGGGCCGGAGCCGAACATCCGGAAATCCCGCGCCTTGCTGGATTGCTGATGGGAATTGATTTTATAAAGCGACACTTCCGCCAGCAGATATTCCAGCAATTCCGCCTTTTTTGCCGAGTGTTCCGGAGAATCCCAGAGATTACGCAATTCGCCGGGATCCTCGGCGCAATGATACAACTCGCCGGTGCGTTGCCGGCAATAATGCACAAGGCGCCAATCGCGGGTTCGGATGGCATGAATCCGTTCGTTGTGCGACGGCGCCCATTCGCACAGCGCCCGCTCTCTGCCGCCCCGGCCGTCCTTGAGCGCTGCAACAAACGACCGGCCTTCCACGGAGTCCGGAACTTCAAGGCCGCATAATTCGCAGACGGTCGGGTAAAGGTCAATGGATTCAACCATGGTTTCTCCGTCGACGGCCGGCTTGATTCCCGGGGCATGGATCAAAAACGGGATCCGGTGAACGGGTTCATATATCCCGATGTTTTTCCGGATCAGCCCATGCTCGCCCGCCAAATCGCCATGATCGGAAGTATAGATGATGATGGTATTGTCCAATTCGCCGCGCTGCCGCAGGCATTCCAATATGCGCCCAATTTCACCGTCAATGGCGGTAATCAATGCATAATAACAGGCAATGCATTTTCTGGTCATCTCCTCCGTCTTGCGGCGTTTCTGCATCGCGAGCCGGATGTGATCGGGCTTGCCCGCAAAGTCATTTTCGAATGCGTCAACCGCCGAGGCCGGTAGTTGTATCTCATCGGCGGCATAATCATTGAAGATTTCCTCCGCCACCCGCCACGTGGGATGCGGACGTTCGAATGAGGTAAAAAGGAAAAACGGCCGGCCAACATCCCGGTTTTCCAGAAATTTGACGCTTTCATTGCCGGTCCAGGCTTCATGTGAATGCCGGTAGGGCAGGTTTGCCTGGCCGTAATCTATGTCCACCCCGGGAAGCGAGCCGGAAGAATCCTCGTAGGCATCGCCCAAGCCGTTATCCACCAGGTATTTAAAATAATGGTTGCTGAGAACATCCCAGCGGTCAGCATCGCACAGATCGCAATAGCGGATATGTTCGAATGACCGCCGGTCCCAGTCTTTGATCATGTGCGACTTGCCGACCAACGCCGTCTGATAACCTTGGAGGCGCAGGGTCTCGCCCAGGCTTGGGGGCATATTTCCTGCATAATGGAAATCATGATTGCCGAACATGCCGTGCGTATGCGCGTATTGTCCGCTGTAAAATGATATGCGGGACGGCTGGCAGATCGGAACGCTGCAGTAGGCCCGTTCCAGCCGCACACCGCTCTGCGCAATTCGATCCAGGTTTGGCGTGCGAATTCCCGGACGCCGGCCGGCGACACCTATGCAATCGGCGTTGTGTTGATCCGACATCAAAAACAAAACATTAGGTTTTCCGGCCATTTAAAGTCCTCCTGCGGCCGCCGGCGGAATAATCCATCCATGCATCAGCGCAAATTAAACAGCGATCCGCGGAATATGTATTCATAACAACCCATGTCCGTCTGCCGGGTCAACCGGTCAATCCGGGGTCGCCCGTCCAAATCCCGTCCATCGGCCATCCATAACCGGTTGGTGCCCGCGCCGACGCACGGCGAGACGGGCGCCAGCCGGTAATCGCCCCCGTGCAGGCTCAAGCCGTAACCCGCGCCCGGATCAACAAACATAGGATAGTCCGTGACATTACCCTGGTCATAATTGACCAGCGCCGGACTGCAGCTGAAATGAAACGCGTTGGTGCTGTCATCGCCGGACAGATACAAGTCCTGATCGCCTACCCCGGCGGAATTGGAATAGACAATGCAATTGAAAACGAGATTGCCGGCCGTAGACGCCAGGGCCAGCCCGCCGCCGCCGCTCAACGTCTGATTGCCGGCGATCGTGCAGGATTCCACCGTGTTCGTTCCATCCACGCCGATGTAAATGCCGCCGCCATGATAATACGTGACTTCCGCTGTCGTCGCATTGCCCACGATCAGGCAGTTGCCGATTCGGGTTTGCGCCTGCGGCGCGACGTACACTCCGCCGCCGGAACGCATGGCGCAGTTGGAAACAACTTCGCAATATTCCAGCGTCCCATTGGTTTTAAAATATATTCCGCCGCCTTCATTGCCGGCGGCAAGATTGCCCTGAATCCGCGAATGGGTCACCGTCATGGCGCCGACATTCCCGGAAAGATAGCCATGCAGGATCCCCCCCCCGTAGGTGCCTGATTCGTTAAAGGCGAAAACGCAATTACTGATCAAAGCAATCCCCTCCGCAAAGGTAGTCAGCCCGCCGCACACCGAGCCTTGGTTGTGCGTCACTGTGCTGCCGATTAGTTCCAGGATGCCGGCGCCTTCCACGCAAATGCCGCCGACATGGGCATTGCCGGCATTATTACTGATAATGCAAGCATGGAACAGCGCGCGCTGGCCTTCAGCCCCGACAATCACGATGCCCGCCCCGCGCTTTAACGCGCCGATATGCCCATTCCCGGAAATCACACAGTTGGATATTACGGCCAGGTCGCCTGACAAATTTCGAATCTGGATTCCACCGCCGGGAGCGGCGCTGGTGTTATCGGCTACCGTGCTGTTCAATAATGCCGCCCCGCCGGCAAAAAACACCCCGCCGCCACCGATCGTGGCATCCGGAATTTCATTGGAAACCACCCGGCAATTGTCGGCAATGGCATTGGCGGACGCCAGATACAATCCGCCGCCGCGATGCGAAGCCTGGCAGTAAAAAACACTGCAATTGGTCGCCAGCCCGGCATTGAGGTATATTCCGCCGCCATTATATCCGCCGGAAACAGCAGCGGCATTGCCATTGGTCACGGTAAACCCGTCAAACACCGCCCCGGCGGCATTGATGTTAACGATGCGCGTGTCATACGCCGGATCGCGCGTGAGCGTCACGCCGGCCGGCGGATTCATGCCGCGGACGAAGATTGCCTTGGCGATCGCTATTTGACTGGTCACGGCATAAATGCCGTTGGACACCAGCACCGTGTCGCCGGCGCCGGCGGCGTCAATTGCGCCCTGGATGCTGTTGGTGGCGTCCGCCCAACTGGAACCGCCGCCCGATCCGCCGACGTCCACAAACCATGTGGTTTGGGCGGGCGCCAACACCGACTGCAGCCACAATCCAACGGCAATCAGCGCCAGACTCCAACCGCGGACAAACACAGTTTTCATGCCGCCCCTTTCCGTGATGTTTTTAAGTTTGGCTCGGTGTTCAGGGTTCCGGCGTAACACCTTTAAACCTTAAACCTTACAACATGCAAAAACATGAACATAAAAATTCTCCCGAGGGTAATCGCTAAATTCAGCCCGGTGAATTTGACAATATTCCCCGCAGATGCGAACGCATGGCGTCGAACGCGCAATGCGAACTGCGGGCCTTGTATTTCAGCGTCACATGCTCCCGCGCGTACTGGCCGGCCTTATCGTTGAACGTCCCCCGGGACGTCACCAACTGTCCCCAGTTGCCGAAATTCCAGCCGGTAAGGTCCTTGCGTTCGGAAAGGTTCTGGCGCCATTCTTCCGGGAACAATGCCAGCCAGCGCGGATGATCGTTGAGCCAGGTGCCGGTGTAAAGCGTGTCATAACCGTGTTCTATCGCGCTGCGATCCATCAATTGCAGGAAGCATTCCGGCAGATGGCGCGGGTCGTCGTAAATCGAGCGCGGCGACAGCGCGTTGGCAATGTGGAAACAACACCAGTTCGGCGGCAATTTGGGATTCGGCGGATCGTACTTCAAACTGCCCGCGTTCCATGCCGGCGGCAGGTAACCGGGCATGCCGACGCTTTTCGGGTAAAATTCATCCGCGCGCGCCATGGCTAAATCACGGATATATGCAAACATCCGCTCCTCGAATTCCGCCGGGGGCAGACCGCCAAGTTCATTCGCGCGGGCGATAATCGGCCGGCAATCCGGGTTGTCCCACCGGGTCTGGTAATCCCGGTAATTCAACGTATGGAAAAACAGCGGCGTGCGGTCGCGCACCAATTCGCCGGCCGGGCTTTCGGGCATTTTATCCTTCAGCCGGCGCGCGAAAAAAAACGACAGGCGCGCCATTTTTTCCACATATTCCCGATGTTCATCCAGTGTTTTAATGGTTGGTTCGCTCATGTTGCTCCCGACGCGGATAACATCAGCATCTAAAAGCCAATTGCATACTACTCCGTTATGATATACAGTAAAGGTCATATTTGATCAAAGACATAACGGATTTGTCCATGTACGGATATTTCAAGGATATTCACTTTCTGAACGTGGCGCGCCGACGGCAATGCGATCTCAGTCTGGCGCCTTTCAATCATCCTGACCGGGCCTCGCTCGAATTGCTGCGCGCTGGAAGCATGCTTTTTAGCGTCAACGGCCGCGAATATGACTTGCGCGCGCCGGCGGTGTTCTGGAATGTGCCGGGCAAGACTTATGCCTATCAAAACTGCCCCGCCACGTACCGCGATCATTCCTGGGCGGACTTCGCGGGCGCGCGCGCCCGCCGCATCGGCCGCGCCCTGGACCGGCTCGAGCCTAAAAACTTCATTCCGCTGGCCGATCCGGACGAATTCGGCATGATTTTCGACGAAATGATCCGGGTGTACCTGTCGGATGACCCGACCGCTGTCTTCAAAATTGCCGTACACCTTGAAACCATGGTGGGGCTGGTATATGAAACCTGCCGCAACCAAATCCTGAAGGAAACAGAACAGCCGGCCTGGCACCGGCTGTCGCTGGAAATCGCCGCGCATCCGTTCCGCCAATGGGACTTTCACCAGCACGCCCGCCATGCGGGAATATCCTACACCCACTTCCGCCGCCGGTTCCGCGCGGCCGCAGGCATGGCGCCGCATGATTATCTGCTTTACTGCCGCGCGCGCCTGGCGGCGCGGGAATTGCAAACCCGCGATATTTCCATCAAGGCCCTGGCCTACGAACACGGATTTTCCGATCCGGCCGTTTTTTCGCGTTTGATCAAATCCAAGTTGGGCGTCTCGCCGTCATCGCTGGGCAATGCAAACCGGCGGGGAAAACAACGGAAGCAGAAATAGCCTCTTGCCCAAAATTCCAATGAACTGGTTGTTTGCGCGACAAATAGCAGGGCAGCAATACAACCCCCGTTGATTCAGGGCAACCGTTGAAAAACGTGGAAAAATAATCCGGCATATTTCCGGTTGTCCTGAATTAACGGAGAATATTTATCCGCTTCCGGCAAATCCCGCCCGATAAATTGGACGGATGTACCGGTCTCACAACTCTTCCGGCTTGTACGACATCCAGGGTTTGCCGACTTTATCCGGCTTGGCCGGCGCGCGCTCGGGCTTGAATCCCGCCAGCATGCCGATGAATTTGTCCCGGATTTTTTCAAACGCATCAGTTTCCAGGAAACTGCCGCCGCCGAATTTAGGCTCGTAGCCGCCGCCGCCCGGCCCGAACGCTTCCGGCGTGGGAATGTAACCGGCATGGCCGTTGGTTAATTCCGCCACCATGACGCACGGAAAATCTCTGGCCGCCGCCTTGACGTCCAGGGCCATTTGCGCAAACACCTCGCCGGGCGATGTGAACAGGATCAGGTTGCCAATCTGCACGGCATTGAGTTCGCAATCAAACAGCGGCTTTTTTCGCATCCGGTTGACCAGCAGCACGGTGTCGCGCGCGTAATACCCGATCCGCCACTTATCCTGGCTTAAATCATATTTTTCGTTTAACTCCGCCAAGGCGCGCCGGTAACGCTCTTCCGATATGGTGCGATAATTAAGCGGCAGGATTTCCTGCTTGAATTTCAGCAACGCGTATTTTTCCGGTTCCGCCGCGCGCAAGGCTTCCACCGCGCCAAACCCCACCCGCTCGCCCAGCGCCAGGGCGCGCCGCTCGGTGCGCGGTTCGGGCGCCGGATCGAGGTTGTCAATCTGAGTCACATCCCCGCAGCAGCCGTTTAGAAAAACCACCCCCAGGCGCGGATTGATGTTGCGCTTGACGGTTTCGCGCATGTAATACGGCCAGTCGGCGGAATATCTGTCCTCGGCCGACACTGTCCCGTGGCAGGCAAAGTTGACCACCGCGCCGATCATCTCGCCGGCGTCATTGACCGCGCCCAGCGCGGCCAATTGCGTATCCACCGGTCCGGCATAACCGATAATGTCCGGGTTGCCCTTGCCGCCATGCGTGGCGGTCAGACCGTTTTTCATCTTATACCGGCGGTTATAGGCCACGTTGTCAACCCGCGCGGCGCCCGTCACCAGCCGGACTGGCTGCCGGCGCAACCAGGCGTTCCAGACCGCGTCCACCAGGCGCTTGCGCAGGAGTATTTTGTAGTCCGGATCAACCCGCCCGAGTTCACGCGCCACCTTTGCCCGGATTTCCGGCCTGATATCCGTCATTGCCATCACTTCGGACTCCGGCATCATCATCCAATCGGTGGACGCCGGGTTGGCATGGGTATGCGAAGCGCCGGTGATCAGGATATCCAGCGGCATGAGTTTTTGCAGTTCGGCCTCGGCAAAATCAATCAAGGCGCGATCCAGGATGATCATGTCCGCGCCGACCAGGGCGACGGTGCGGCCGCCTGACTCGAACACCCCGGCGGAAAATGAAAACGGCGTGTTGACGCCTTGTTTGAGGCCGTAATCGAACGCCGTGGCGGAGCGGGTATCGTAAAACGGCGTGATATCCGACTCGTAAAACCCGGCTTGCATGGTTCATTTCCTTCCCAAATATTTTATCCGCAAAAGAGCACAAGGATCACAATGAAAAAATGGATGGCTCACCGCAGGTTCGCCCTCCAGGGATATTTCTTTTAGCGAACCTGTGGTAAGTCATACGCGTTGGCGCCCAATAAAACCCCATTTTTGAACCATGTCGAAAAATCAACATTGGTCGCCTCTTCTTTGCGTTCCTTGCGCTCTTTCGTGGTGAATTATCCCTTTTCCAAATTACGGCCGCTGCGGCGCTACATATCCGCCGGCGTTGAATGCCAGCAACTCCGGCCGGTCCTGGCCATTTTTTTCACCCGGGGAGGCGGAATGTCCTTTTCCGGCTGGAAGGCGTTGAGCATTGCCGTCAATTTTTCCGTCACCTTGGCCGCGGCTTCAATTTCCAAAGCAGTGCCCTGCTTCAATTGCGGCTCGTAGCCGCCGCCGCCCGGGCCGAAAGCATCGGCGGCAGCCATGTAGCCCAGCCAGTCATTGGCCAATTCCACCGGCATGGTAAACGGGAACCGGGAAGCCTTTTTGATGTCCATGCCGGTTTGAGTAAATGTTTCGGTGGGATTGGCGGCAATCACCAGGTTGCCAATCTGGACCACATTCAGGTTGCAAACCGCATGCGGATACAATCTGGCTTTCCAATAATGCAAAACCACTCCCATGGGAAACCAGCAGCCGGGCACCCCGCGTTCCTCCCGGTTCACCAGGTCCAGCGCCTGGCGGTATTTGGCATCGCTGATTTCCCGCCAGTTGAGCGGCAGATCAACCGCAGCGAATTTCAACGTTTCAAATTCATGCGCCGGCTCGCGCGTCAGGATGTCAACCACGGGAAAGGCCACGCGCTGCCCGAGAATTTTGCACCACTGTTCGCTGAACCGGTGGGGATCGAGGCTGATGTTGTCCACCTGGGTGACATCGCCGCAGCAGCCGTTCAGGAAAACTGTAACGGCCGAGGGACTGATCATCTTTTTGATGGTCTCGCGCAGGTAATACGGCCAGTCGCCGGAAATTCCCTCTTTGGAACCGGCAACCGTGGCATGGCAGCCGTAATTGACCATGACGCCGATGATCTGATCGCGCTGGTTCACCGCGCCCAGGACGGTGACTTCATCGTCAATCGGGCCGGCATTCCCTGCTATGTCAGGATTGCCCTTGCCGGCATGGCTGAAGGTACAGCCCTGCTTCATTTTCTGGCGGCGGTTATGCCCGACATCGCGGACAAGGTCCTTGCCGTTGATCAGCCGGACTTCCTCCAGGCGTTTTTCCGCCGAGACGGCGGCGTCCACAATCCGGTAAGGCAGCAAGTCCAGATACAATTGATTGAGTTCCGTCGGCACGGACTCCCGCTTGTCGCCGGGATGGCGCAGACTGTAAATCCGGCGCCGGAGTTCCGGCTTGATATCCTCGATTTTTTCCACTTCATCCAGCGGCAGCACCCAATCCCGGATGCCCGGGCCGGCGGAATGGGCATGGGATGCGGCGCAGATTAAGCCGTCGAACCCGAATTTATCTTGCAGGATGGCCCGGGCTTTTTCCCAGGTCGGACGCTGGATTGCGCATATATCCATCCCTACAACGGCGATTTTCAGGTCCGCGGACCGCCAGACGCTGGCGGTCAATTTCGGCGGCGAGGCTATATTAGCGAGCGTGCCCTCGTCGAAACTGGTGCAGGACATCATGACGGACGGGCAAATATCGACTTCGTAAAATCCGGCTTTGATCATGGTAATTTTCTATAAATGCAAACCTAGCGCAGATTAAACATTGTCCCGCTCAAAACATGTTCATAACAGCCCATGTCCGCCTGCCGGGTCAACCGGTCAATCCGGGGGCGGCCATCCAGATCAACGGCATCGGCCATCCAGGATTGGTTCGTGCCGGCATTCACGCAGGCCGAGCCGCCTGCCAGCCGGAAGTCGCCGGCAGCATAATCCGCAAACCCGGGCGCATTGGTGATATTGCCGTTCTCGGAGTTGGTCAGCGCCGGGCTGCAGGAGTAACTGAACGGCGCTATAAATTCTGCGTCACCCTGCAAATCGGGATACAATCGGTCCGCCCGGTTGGACGCGATGATCGTATTCCAGATTGATAATCCCGGCAGAGCCGGGCAGTACATCCCTCCCCAGTCGCGCGTCGCTGCGTTATCGGCGATCGTGCAGGATTGGAAGGTTACGGCCAGCGGGTTGGAGCTGCCGACGGTGCTGTGGGCATTGCCGAAAAATATACCGCCGCCGGACCCGGAATCGGCTTCGATCCGGTTGCCGGCGATCAGGCAGTTTTTGAAAAGCACCGAGGCGCAATTGGTGCTGATATAAATGCCCGCGGCTTGATGGCTGTTAGGGCTGGTGGCAACCGTGGTGTTGCTGACAATCTCGCAGCGGTCCATGATGGCGGTTCCAAACGTGTAAATCCATGCGCCCCCGCCGAACCGGATATTGGTAGTGCCGCCATTATTTATTATCCGAGTCTGCACGACGCTGAGCGTGCCGGAACACGCCCGGTTGATATAGCCGTCAGCCAGGCCCGCGCCGCAGCCGTTCGGTTCATACACGTTATTACCCGCAATCACGCAATTACTCACAATCGCGCCGCCGGAGGTGGAAGTGTTGTATGACTGAAAACCGCCGCCCCGGGAGCGCGCCCAGTTGGCAACCATCGTGCAGTCCCGCACCACGGCAAACCCGTGGGTCTCAACGCATATCCCGCCGCCCACCAGGGCTGAAGTATTGTTGCTGACAACACAATTGGCGATTATAACGTTGGTGCCGGCTACATTCAATCCGCCCCCAACCGCGCCGCCGCCGCTAGTTAATACATTGCTCGCCACCAGGCAATTCGAAATGACGGCGGATGATAATATGTGCACGCCGCCGCCGGAAGCGAAACTGCTGTTGCTTATAATCTGGGAACGCATGACCGTGCCGCCGCCATCCCGCATATAAATCCCGCCGCCGCGCCCCCAACTAGTGGTGTTGGTGGTGAAGTTGTCCCGCACCACACAATCCGTCACCAGGGCATTAGCGTTGAGATCCATATAAATCCCGCCGCCCCACTTCCATGCGACATTCTCCATTACGACACAATTCGACAAGGTCCCGGCTGTCATGATTAATCCGCCGCCAAAATCATCCTGGTAGCCGCGAATCCCATTGCCGCGCGTTATAGTAAAGCCGGAGATTAACGCAGCGGCGTGGCCGATATACAGCGGCGAACATGCCAGATTGCCGTCAATCAGGGTGTTTTCCCGGTCCTCCGCGCCGCCAGCGCCCGGGTTCCAACTGCGCAAGGTCAGTTCCTTATTAATCAAAATGCGGCTGGTCAACACATACTGGCCGGTGGCAACCATGACCGTATCCCCCGCCAGCGCCTTTGCCACGCCGTTGCTGATCGTAAGATAGGGATTGCCGGCCGAGCCGTCGCCGGTGGAATCGCTGCCGGTGGTCGCCACGTAACGCGTCGTCTGCCCCATTGCGCAAGTTAAAGTTACAAACACCAACCAGACGGTTTGATATAGTTTCACAATACATCTCCTTGTTTGCAGCATGCACATTGGAACATATTTGAAAAATAGTGTCAAATATCCTCTTGCCTGTTGGCGGGGGAATCATGATACAAACACATAATAAGCGCCCCCCGTCTCTTTTTCCCTGGAGTCGGGACGCCCTCGTCCCGCCCTCTTCTTTTGACGGAATCCGGGACGAGGGCGTCCCGGCTCCATCTTTCAGATAAATTATTTTTCTTCAATCCGGCAATATCCGCAGCGCAAAATCGTCCATCAACAATTCATTTTGCTTTTGCCCGGGCCGCAACCCGATTACTACTACCTGCGCGTTAGCCGTACCCGGCCACCATTGCTTCGATCCGATTGTCCCTTTCAATTCGGTCCACCCGCCCGGTATGGTCACGTTGACTGCGCCGGGCAGGAATATCCCGCCATTGCCGGCGCGGTTTTCCGTCACTGGCGTGCCGGCCGGCATATCCCGTCCGCACGGCTTGCCCAAAACGACCGCCCAACCATCGTCTTCCCGGCGGATCTCGTCAATGCCGAGCGGCGACACATCCGGCGTGTATTCATTCTCGCCAGCGCCAAAGGCCAAGGCGAATGACCGGCCGGCTTTCCAGTCAGCCGCTGCTTTCACACGCAATATGCGGTCGCCGGCCCGGCAGGGCGCTGCCAGTTCCGTCCGGGTGCCTGGCAGGGAAAACACGTTCCAGGGCCGGATCGGGCGCTTCCGGGCATCCGCGAGCATCACACCGAAAATAACTCCCTTGATTGATTCCGGCCCGGCTTTGAACCACCCGCTTAAATCATACGCCCGGTTGGTGTCAATCGCGATCCAATCGGAGGACACCCCTTGCGACTGCCCGCGCCAGTAGAAAGCATATTCGCCCGCATGCGCCTGGCCCGGACGCACCCCGAATTCGCCGACGCGCAAATTCTCCAGGCCCGCCCAGCCCTCCGCCGTGCCGCATTCCGCGCCGGGATTGACCAGAAGGTTGCCGGGATCAGCCATCACGGCTTTTTTTTTACGCAATATGGAATCATCCTGAAATTCCGTCGGCTGATCGCCCTGCTCCACCTGCAAGCCGCTGATCCGGATCACATCGCCATCGGACGGGATAATCAACATGGACCGCGCGCCCAGGTTGGCGCCCGATCCCGGCGGCAAATTAAAGGTGATGTGATGGCGCTGCCAATCCGGAGTCAACCCCTTGACGGTAAAAGGCGCGCCCTCGCCGAATCGAATCCACAGGTTCGCCTTGGGACTCTCGCTGCGGGCATAAAACGAAAAGGTGATTGGCATCGGTTTGTCGGATACGGGCGGATAGAACCCGGCATAAATCCCGCGGGTTTTGAATCCGCCCAGATCGTACTTCCGTTTGAGCATCCGCAACGACTTACGGCCATTCCAAAGCACTTTGTCATCCACATACCAATCGCTTTTGTCCGGCTGGCCCCAGAAGGGATCCACGCTCAGGCACCAGAACGGCCGGTAGAAATCCGGAATACCCTTGTTGGTCTGCTGCTCGAAGCAGGGGTTGGGCATGTGGTTTTTGCTCATCATTAACTGACGTACGATCCCGGGAATGTCCACCACCGGCGCGCGCTCTTCCTCCACCGGCGCCATCTCCAGCGCCACTTTCACCGGAGCGGGCGAACCGGACAGTTTCATCCGGTAGGCGCGCGTGCCGTACGGCTCGATTCTGTCGCTAAAGGCTTCCCCATCCAACTCCATGTCCCTTTGCCCCACTACCCCTTTGCCCCTTTGCCCCCCCCTTGCAAACATTCGCGCCGCTTTTACCATCCCCACGACTTTGAACTCCGCAGCCACGGCATGCGGCATGATGTTGGCCGCCAGCAACAGGTAATCGCCGTCCGGATAACGGAACACGGCGGTGTTGATCATGGGGAATTTGCGGGCGCGCGGATCGAAATTATCCGGCGCATAGGCGATGGTCTGCGGGATGTCGCCATTGACCAGCGCGGGGGTCATCTCCTTGACCTGTGTGCTGATGGTGCGCAGGGCATCCCATGCATCCTTGCCGGCCACGCAACTCAAGGCGAAATAGATCAAGCCGCGCGATCCGTAAATAATCGCGGTATAGGCCTGGCAAAGCATATGCGTCTTGCTCACACCTATGGGCGACCGGCCGGGATCCAGGATATTGGACAGGGGCACGAACCACATGATTTTGTTGTCCTGCCGGCACCGCTCCCGGAGTTCCCAGGCGTAAAACGCCGTGCTCAACCCCGGCTCGCTGTAAAAACCACCGACGTATGGACGCGGATACACATCATACCCCAGGATGTCGCCCCAACGCGTCCAGTTGTCGCCGTGGGGAATATGCTTGGAATAAAGCAGAAACAGGGGGTGGTAAGGGTCCAGCGCTTTCACCGTATGCCAATACCACTCGGCAATGGCAATCCGTTCGTCGGGATTGACCAGGTTGGGTTCGTCGAAATTCCAGTATCCGACAAAGTTTTTGTAATCGCGCAGAATTTTGATATCGGCGTCCCGGTAAGCCGCACCCTGATCGTAACTTCCCCGTTGGATTTCAAGACGCTCGGCCAGCGGCAGTTCCGGCGAGCGGGGCGGGTCTAACATATGCATCGGATAACCCAGCTTGGTGCAGAATGTCGAATAGTTCCAGGTAATGACCATCAGTCCGTATTTCTCGGCCAGGTCCATGTAAGCCGCCGCATTGGTGGCGCCGCCGCTGCGCACTACGAGATTCAGCCCCACATCTTGCGCCAGGAATTTGAAGATTTTTTCGTCATCTTCCTGACTGCCGCGGGCGCCCAGCCGGAATTGCAGGTTATGACCGCAGATCCCCACCGGGAAAAAAGGTTCCTGATCCTTCAACAAGACACCCCGGACGAAATCCGCCTTGGTTTCATATCCCGGGCGCGGCGCCAGCCGGACCAGGTTCAACGGCCGCGCAGCCAATTCCGCTCCATCCAGGAACACCCGCACCATGACGGTATTATCCCCGTATTCCAGGACCGATAACGGCACGGCCGGCGCCGATACCGGCTCCAAGCCGTTCATCTCCACAACCCTGTTGCCGCCGGCTTCCAGCACCAGCGCGGCCTTTGCCAGCATATTCGACGGCAATCCCAGTTCCACGCAGATCCCGGCGGATTCCTCGCTGGTGTAATAACTGCGCGCGGCAAATGCCTTTTTGATTATTTTTAACGCCGATGTATCGTCAATCTGTTTGGATGCCAGCAAATTGCCGCCGTCCGGATCGCACAAGACCACCTTGACCAACCGTTCCTGCAGGTTACCGGCCGGAATCCGCAAATCAAGCTCCAGCGCCCCGCGTAATTCCAGCGTTTGCGCATGGCTCACGGCTTCCCCGGCGCCGAAATCCTCGATAACCTTCAATTGCGCCGCACCCGACACCGGCGTGGCGGTTGACAGCGCCAGCTTCAAACCATAGAAATTACTGCCGCCGGCCTGCCGGACCTCCGTAATCTCAGCGGCGGAAATCCGCGGAGCAAAGGGCGCTTCCGGATGAAACCCGGCCAAGCCGGCCACCGGGAGAAAATTGGCCGGATTATGGAAGCCGCCTTTACTGCCGGACTTCACCGTGCTCAACACCCGCCGTTCATTCTGCTTCGCTCCATAATCATCCAGGTCAATTTGAACCATAGTGCGGCCGAGATTGATCGTCAGCCCGCCCAAATCTTCCTTCTCCAGGCAGAACCAGGGAATGGCGATTTCCACGTTCCAGCCGTCCTGCCTCCGCCGGGTTGCGGTCCGCCAGACGGGATTCCAGCCGATTTCGCGCAGCCCGGCCTGGTTGCAGCGTTGTTCCTTGCCGACATTGGCGAAATTCAATATGAAATGATAATAATCGGCTTCCGGATCGGCCGACGGCCGGATCAATATTTCCAGCGCATCATCGTGGTTTACCGCTCCGTCATGATTGAACGCGAGTTGCGGCACATGTTCCATGTTGGGATTGGAGCATTGCGCGCCGATAAACAGCCAGGCATTGTCGCGCATGAGATAAAAGCGGGTCTCCGGCGCCGGCGTATCGCTGTTGATCAGCCAGGTCTCAACCTGGCAGGCCTCCGCCCATTCCGGATCGTCCAGCGCGCCGTCCAGCAGGGGCGGCTTACCGCATGCCGGAATATTCAACCCGGCATCATCCGCGGCGGCGGCGCATACAATCCCGGCGCACGCCAGCATGGCGGACAGCCAACCCGCTTTTGCGAGACTATTCATCGCTGACATCTCCCTTGATCATCTTTTCAACTTCTCTTAAATTGGCCCCCAATTCCGCGCCTTTTTTCCGGGCCTGCTCCTGCATGTATTCCGATAGATACTCCCGGTTTGCCGCCAACCTGGTCTGAAGATAAAGGTTGAACCTGTCCTGCAATGCATTAAACGCCTGGCGCGCCGCACCCGCCGGCGCCTGATCCGACAAGCTGGCAATCAGATCATACCCCGCCTGCTCGAGCCGGCAATATGCCAGCAGCAACTGCGCTTGCGCTATCAGGTCAGGGGCATTCAGCGTTTCAGCCAGCTTCAAAGCCTGCGCGGCCTGAAGCACGCCGGTTTGCAATTCGTCAGGATTGACCAGGGAATCATCCCATGTTTTAGCCCTGGCCATTTGCGCCAGGTTGTTGAACCAGGATAAGCCGCATTGCGGCCAGCATTTCGGCAGGCGCGCCGCCTGCGGCATATCCATGGCGGCAATCCAGCCGGTAAAACCGGCCGGATCGGCATAGCCCTGCCGGCACGCCCAGGCTTCGGCGAATTCACCGGCAGTGCGCCCTGACATATTCCATGAATATTCCGCCAACGCGCAAAGCTGATATCTGTATTGGCTGTAAAACTTATCGGGATTGCCGCTGCCGGCGCCGGGGGTAAACTGCCATGCGCCGATATACTTGCCGTCCACTATCTGCGCCATCCGACGGCGTACATGCTCGGAACGGTAAGCGGTTGTCAGGGACACCACGTTCATCCTCGCAATGCGGCTGCCGCTGGCGGCATAGCCGGCCAGCAGCCGGCCGTCCGGGCCGTCGCAGCCCATGGAGGGACGCATGGCGACCTCCGGCGGCAGGATTTCCATAATGGCTTGAATTTCATCATCCGGATACCGCGGCGGCAACGGATGCCTGGCGCTGGCCAGTCCGCCGCGGCCGAAGAATACGCTGAGTTTAAGTTCGGGATGGGATTTTTTGGCGATTTCCCAGGCGGCCAAAGCCGCCTTGACTTCCGCCACGTATTGGCCGGTTTGGACGCATGCGGCGCACTCGCAATGCGCGGCGGGATACTCGCTCATCCAGATCATGACTTCGGATGCCTTTTGGGCCGCAAGGTTCGTCATGACAGCCGCCAGGATTCCGGCCAACTCAGGGTTGGACGCGCAGGGGACCCGCTGGTTTCCGCCGGCTTCGCGGGAGGCCGGATTCCATGCCGCATCGCCCTGCCCCGGCAGTGCGGGGTAAAATTTCACGTAGCCCGGCTTGTTTTTTTCCCAGTAATCGTAATGCGAGGTACCGCGCACCAATTCCGCGGCGTATTCGCGGGCATGTTCGAAAGGGGATATCCATTCCGGCCCGGCTTGACGCGCCAGGATATCCGGCGCATCGGGATGCACACCGTCGGCATCGACTGAAAACCCGATGGCCAGGAAAAACCGGTTCATCTTCAGGGAAGCCAGCCAGGGGATCTGCCCGGCCGGCATATGCCAGAATCCGCGCTCTTCCAGGTCGGGCCAGTCAACAATTCCGGCCAGGGGTATTTCCGCCTGCTCAGGCGTAAGATGCCGTTCAAGCCACTGCGCCAGCGTGCGCGTGCCGTAATAAAGTCCGCGCGCATCCAGCGCCGCCACGACCAGCCGGTTTGCGCCTACCGGCTGAATGACGTAACCTTGCTCGGAATGCGGCACGGATTGGAGCCGGCCGGCTTGAGGGACCACAATATCCGCCAGTTTTCCGCCATGATCAATCAATCCGATCAGTATTTCAAATTCCCGGCCATCCGGGGCGACTCCGGTCTTTTCACGGAACAACGCCATGATATTTGCCGCGGCGATTTGTTCCAACCCGGCAGCGCGGGGCCGGCCGCGGATGCCGATGCGGGCTGGCGCCAGTTTTTGAACTTGAGCGATTGATAATTCATGCGGCAAGGGCAGCAATTCGCGGCGCCAGGCCGCTTCGCCAGCCTTATCCAATTCTACCAACTCACCGCCAGCTCCGCCCGCCATCGAGAGCGCCGCCGCCAGGGCAATCATGCCGGCATGCTTCTTCCTGAATCCGTGACGGGATTTTATGTTTGCAATGCAATGTTTTAACATACGGCTACTCATGATATTACTTGAAACAATTAAAATTTACATAATATTGGCCGGCCGGCAATGGCAGATTTGACCAAACGCATGATGGATTTGTCCATGGGGAGATTCCCTTCCCTGCCGCGACCATTAAATGGCGAAACCGGGGAGCCAGCTGTCGGGATCGAACCGACGACCTGCTGATTACAAATCAGCTGAACACCCTTTATTTTGTTGATTATTTCGCTTGACTGTTGCTTTTTGTATGCTTTAATAGAATCCATAGCGAACAAAACCGCATGGAGACGTAAGCATATGAAACACCGCACCGGCTATCTGTATCAGCGTGGTCAAACATGGTGGTTGCAATATCGGATTGATGGACGGACTGTCCAGCAAAGTTTAGGAACGGGCGACAAGGTAGCAGCGGAGGAAGAGCGCAAGCGGATCATGGCGCCATTCATGGCCGGCACGCGCGCCGATGCGCTGGCGATGGTGCAATCCAAACTGGCGGATGCCAAGACCGAAGCCCAAACCGCGCATGATGACGCCAACCCGCCGTTGGCTGTTGCGGATGCTTGGGCCGCATACGAAAAGGCGACCAACCGCCCCGACTCCACCGAGCGCACACTGTACGGCTATGAATGCGGTTGGAGGCGGTTTTTAAAGTGGATTGACGCGGAACACCCCAACAAAAAGCTGATGCGGGATGTTGACGCCGCCACCGCCAGCGCTTACGCGCAACGCTTGACGGCGGACAAGGTGACGGCCAGCACGTTTAATCAGCACATTGGTTTTTTGCGCCTGGTCTGGCGTTGCCTGGCCGACGAGATACGCGGCGCCGGTAATCCATGGATGAACATATCCAAAAAGCGCGCGCAACGTCTCCAGCACCGGCACAAGGCTATTACCGCGGAACAGTTTGACAACCTGCTACAGGCCGCGCCGGATGCCGATATTCACGACTTGCTTTTCATTTTGGGATGGACCGGCCAGCGCCTGGTTGACGGCGTCATGTTGCGCTGGGATGCGATCGACTTTAAGCGCCGCGTCATAACGCTGCACCCGGTCAAAACCGCCCGCACCGGCAAGGCTGTTCATATCCCGATCATGCCGCCGCTGGCCGAACTCCTACGCAAACGCCGCGACATGGTGACCGGCGCGCGCGTATTCCCGGAACTTGTGCCAGACTACGACCGCGACCGCAGCGCCATTTCAAAGCGTATCCAAAAGACATTTGACAAGGCCGGACTATCGCCCCGAGATAATTTGCCAGGCGTCAAACGCGCCGTTGCGTTTTATGGCGCCCACAGCTTACGGCATTTTTTCGCGACACAGGCATTGACCGCCGGCATACCGGGTGAGATTGTGAAGCGTATCACCGGCCACACGTCCGACGATATGCTGGAAGGCTACCAGCACATTGACGCAGCCATGATTGGCGGTCTGGCGGACAAGCTGTCAAATGGCAATGGAACGGTTAAGGCGTTAACCACCCTACCCGCCCCGGCCGCCGATTGGCGCGCCCAGGTGCAGGCGCTGGCCGACCGGCTGAATGGCAGAAACTGGAAGACCGTCCAAAAAGAG
>JAXGSX010000014.1:0-23979 GCA_040775225.1 Kiritimatiellia bacterium
AAACCATTGACGGTCTGGAGGCGGGCGCGCCGGTGTCGTTTCAAGGCGTGCGCATCGGCACCGTCAAGGAAGTGCAACTGGTGTTCGACCTGGACCGCAAGTGCAAGGTTTACCGCCCGGTGATCATGCGCATCGAGGACAGCCGCGTTACCGCCACCAGCAATCGCGGGGGGATTTCCGCGGCGGAAGTCATGGAATTGCTGGTGCGTGATTCCGGCATGCGCGCGCAACTGGCCATGCAGAGCATTCTGACCGGCAAGTTGAAAATCGAACTGGGCTTTTTTCCGGATACTCCCGTGCAGCGCCGGGGCTTGCAGCCGGATATCTGGGAAATGCCCACCATCGCCTCGCCGTTGCAGCGGCTCAGCGACGAAGTGGCGCAAATGCCGCTTTCCGATATTGTCTCCGAAACGCACAAGATCATCAAGGGCCTGGCCGAGATCGTGGACTCCGCGGAAACCCGCCAGACCATGCGCAACCTGAACGACACGCTGAATAAACTGCAGACCGTGCTCGGCCGGCTGGATGATGAAATCGAGCCGCTGTTTCAGAAGTCCGGCGCCGCCATGGAGGCGGCCCGCGTCTCGCTGCTGGAACTGCAGAACATGCTTGGCAAACTGGACGGGCAGATGGGGCCGCTGCTCAGTTCCCTGCAGGCGTCGGCGGAAAATGCCAACCGCCTGCTGGACGATCAGTCGCCGCTCCACCGGGAAATTCAGCGCCTGGTCAGGGAAATGTCGGAAACCAGCCGGTCGGTGCGCTGGCTGGCCGATTACCTGGAGCGGCACCCGGAAGCCCTGCTGCGGGGCAAACCTTGAACGAGCCGTTCAAATCCGGCAACAGACAGGAGGATCGCATGAGTTTTGCGCGTATCGGACGGTATTTGACGGCCGCCATGTCGGCGGCCGGATGTCTTTGGCTGGCAGGTTGCGCCACCAGCCGCGAACCGCAGTATTACCTTTTGGCCGGCGCTGTTCCGGCAAAGGCCGGCCCGGTGTCTTTGCCCGCGCCGGAACAGGTGGTTTATATTTTGCCGGTCCGCATGCCGGCTTACCTGGACCGGCCCCAGATCGTCACCCGCCCCTCGCCGTGGGAAATCCAGACCAGCGAATTTCACCGGTGGGGCATGCCGTTGGACGGCGCGGTGGCGGACCTTTTGACCGCGGTGCTGGCGCGGGAATTGCCCGGGGCGGCGGTTTCCCTTGCGCCGCCGCCCGGCTCGGCGGCCCACCGCCCCGGCGCCTGCCTGGTGCAACTGGAAATTGACAGCCTGGACGGCGTTTTAGGCGGCGAAATTGTCCTGGTGGCGCGCTGGACCATCATGGCGGCGGACACCCAAGCCGCGCCGCGCAAGGAACTGCGGCGCGCGGCGCAGTTCCGCCGGCCGGTGGCCGGTCCGGAGTATGCCGATTATGCTCAAGCCATCAGCGCGGCGGTGGATGCGCTGGGGCGCGATCTGGCGTCGAGTTTGCGGGAGTTTTAGATTTGGAGGGCCATGCTCCGTCGTGGCCACCGGAACATTTGATACTGACTCTAATGCGAAATCATTAAATCAATCCCGCTCCCTGAAAGCTGTAGTGCGATGTCTTCGCGGTAATGATGTGGTCCAGAACGCGGATGCCGAGAATTTTGGCGGCTTGGGTGAGTTGGTCGTGCACCTTCATATCGGCGTCACTGGGATTAGGGTCGCCGGATGGGTGGTTGTGGGCGAAGATGACGGCGGCGGCACGGTCGGCAATTACGTCGGCAAACACCTCGCGCGGGTGAACCTGGCTGCTATCCAGCAGTCCGATTGTTACGGTGCGCCGTTCAATGACTTCGTTTGCGCCGTTCAGGGAGATGCATAAGAAGTGCTCCTGTTTCTTGTCGGCGATGTCGGCCAGCAGCGGCAGGGCGTCTTTTGCCGTCGTGATCTTTACGGTATCCTTCAGGAGATGCCGACGGGCTAGTTCAAAGGCGGAAAGGATTTGTCCCGCCTTGGCGAGGCCGACGCCAGGGACGGCAAGCAAATGGCCAAGCGTGAGGCCGGTCTTGTGCTCGCGGATCAGTCCGGCCACCTGCCGGGCGATGGTGCGCACGTCAACGCCGGCCGTGCCCATGCCGAGAATTGCCGCTACGAGCTCCTCATCGGTCAGAGCGCAAGCCCCCCGCTCGCGCAGTTTCTCGCGCGGCCGGCTGTGTTCCGGTATATCTTTAATGGTTCTCATTTCCGTGATAACTTCGATTTGGCCCGGTTACGTCTATCACGCAATGATTGCGCGATATTAAATACTCGCCAGACCTCACCGTCATCCCGGCTGGAGCGCGCCTGCCGGTTTTCTTAGCGGACAACCAGACGATCAAAAAGCGATTCGAGCGTTTTGTCAGGGTTATCCGTCAGACCCCCGCCCGGCTCCTGGTCGAGCGGTTGAAAGTGTCGAACATAGGTTGATGGGCGGGTGTTTTCCTGGAGGGACGCGCTCTGTCGCGTCCGGATTCGGCCACGACGGAGCGTGGCCCTCCAAAGGGCCTTTCAATCGTGCCAGATAAGAACATTCATTTCTCCCTGAAACGGCCACGCGGTCGGATCGTTACACAGACCGGCCCGTACCGGATTGTGGCGGACATAATCCCATTTAGCGGTATAATTGTCACCCCGTCGCAGTTGGGTATCCCAAAAGGATTTTTGCCATACGGGTTGTTCATCCGAGTGCGGCCACTGCCTCGAGGCCGCTGACTTCCAAAACTGGACCCATTTGCTCAATGGCGGAAACTCATATTGGTTTGGTGCGCAGAACAGATGAATGTGGTCCGGCATCAGAACGTAGCGGCCGACAAGCCAGGCATTGGCTTGCGACCATGTATTTGTCAGCAAGCCGTGGATTTCTGGTCGGTTGAAAAACGGCTTGCGGTTTTGGGCGCACACGGTCACAAACACGATGGTCGAGCGGTTGAAAGTGTCGAACATAGGTTGATGGGCGGGTGTTTTCCTGGAGGGACGCGCTCTGTCGCGTCCGGATTCGGCCACGACGGAGCGTGGCCCTCCAAAGGTATGTTTGCCGGCGTTTATTTCCACTTTTGCCTCAACTGTTGAAACCATTGTACTCAATTCCAACATCATGTCCCAAACATCAGCAATCCACAATCAAAAACCAATTATTTCAATTTTCCGTTTCCCCCCACACCTCCGCCAGCTTCGCCTGGATCTTCGTCTCCATCCGCGCGATCAGTTCCCGGTTCGCCTCCACCAGCTTCCGCTCCGCCTCTAACTCCGCCACGATCTGCCGCTGGACGGCGAGGGGCGGGAGGGGAATCTGCGATTCTTCAATGTGTTTACAGTAGAGCCTTTCTATCGTCACACCCTTTGTGGTTGCCCAATCTGTCATCTGGAACACATAGTAAAGATACTCATTAATCATCAAAGTCTCATCGTTGTCACACCATACGATATTCGAGTCCTGGAAATAGGCTGGTACACCGTCATACACGACCGTTTTTCCAATGGTCCCAGATGCTGACAACAGAATCGCACCTTTCTTAGGATAAGGGTATTTGGATCTATACTCCTCGAACAACTTGCGATCTATGTATGCGTCTGGCTCTTTCCCAAACGTTCCAATCTTGTAAAACGGAATATCGCCGCGATTCTTGGTCTGTTCTTTGAAGACACGCCTACACATGCTGATTCTTCCGATCTCGCCCAACCTCACCATCGGCCACGCCGGATCAATGCGGATGGTGGGTTTGTAGGCAGCCAGGATTTGGCGGGCGCCTTCGATGACCTTTCGATACCCCTCCAACTCCGCCACAATCCGCTCCTGTTCGTCGAGCGGCGGGAGGGGGAGTTCTTTCTCGTAGACATCATTTCTATTCAGACCCGGTACGCCAGCACCGCCTCGGAGTTCCGTCAAGCTGAGTTGCTGAAAGGCGTAGAACAAATAGCGCAAGGCGATTCCGTCGCGTTTCAACAGCACATGGTAGGTTGTGTCTATCGGGGTGCAGTCCTGTTCAACCCAGTTGACTTCGCCAGCTGAACCCTTTCGGCCAACGACAATGACCGGGCCTTTCACTGTGAATTTACGGTGTAACCCTGTCACGCCGTTTGAGCCAACCACAGGATAGGGGCCAGGCAACCTTGATCTCTCAGGCAGACTGGTGCCATATTCAAGACTGCACACCTCCCCCAACTTCACCATCGGCCACTTTCCGCTGTGTCGTGCCACGGGCGCGCGGTAGCGGTCGCCGGAGAGGTTGATGTCGGGCGATTCGAGGAGGCGGGCGCGAAGGACCGTGAGGAATGGAGGGACGCGCTTCGTCGCGTCCGCCTCCGGAATCGGCCACGACGGAGCGTGGCCCTCCAGAAATCGGCTCAACAGTCTCAGTGCCGCCGGCAAATCGCTCACCTCCATCGGCCTTCTCTGCGCACCGAGATCGAATCCGTCGTTCTCGATTTTCACGAAGAGCACATCGTCCCGCTGCCGGGCAAGGTTGCGGTCGAGGAACAGGATGCTGGTCTTGACCCCACTGTAGGGGTTGAAAACCCCGGCGGGCAGGCTGACCACGGCCCAGAGGTAGTTCTCCACCAGCATTTTTCGCAGTTGCTTGTAGGCGTTCTGGCTCTGGAAGATGATCCCCTCAGGAACGATGATGCCTGCCCGGCCGCCGGGGCTCAGGTGCTCGGCGATGTAATCCACAAAAAGAACTTCACTGCGTTTGGCCTTGATCGAGAACCGGTTGTGCGGGCGTATGCCGCCTTTGGGCGTCATGAACGGCGGATTGGCGAGGATGACTTCGTAGCGCTCGTCCCAGCGCTCCTCGCTGGTGAGCGTGTCGTATTCGTGAATGGTCGGGCTGGGGAAGCCGTGCAAGTAAAGATTTGCACGCGCCAGCCGCACCATGTCGGGGGCGATGTCATAACCTCGGAAGTTGGTCATGAGCCGGGCGCGTTGATCGGGCGTGAGCGCGCTGGAGGGACGCGCTTTGTCGCGTCCGCCTTCGTCGGAATCGGCCACGACGGAGCGTGGCCCTCCACATGCTCTTGTGCATGGCCCTCCCAGGATGTGCTTGTAAGCTGAAATCAGGAATCCGGCAGTCCCGCACGCGGGGTCAAGGATGGTGTCGGTCTTCTTTGGGTTGACCACGGCGACGATGAAGTCAATGATGTGGCGCGGAGTGCGGAACTGGCCGGCATCGCCCTGGGTTCCCAGCACACTCAGCAAATACTCGAATGCATCGCCGAGCCGCTCGCTGTGGTCGTAAGAAAAGCCGTTGATTTCCTTGAGAAACAAATTGAGGGTTTCCGGGTCGCGGTAGGGCAGGAAAACGCCCTTAAAAATGTCACGGAACAGTTGGGGGATGTTCTTGTTCTCGTTCATCTTCTCGATGCCCTCAGCATAGAGAAGCAGGCGCTCATGGCCGCTGTAGCGTTTGTCGAGCAGTTGCGCCCAGCGGTATTTCTTGAATTCACCGGTGAAGAAGGTCGCTTTCCCGCCGAGTTCCTCGGACTGGCGGTCCATGTCATCCATGAACTTGTAAATCAGGGCAATGGTGATCTGCTCGACCTGGGATTTCGGGTCAGGCACCTTGCCGACCAGAATGTCGCGGGCTGAATCAATACGGGATTTGGTGGTGGAATCAAGCACGGGGATGCCCCTTGAGTTGTCGTGTGGCTGGCGAGGCTGTGAGCACTTGCATTTGGCGGATGGCGATGGCATTCAGGCGGCGCAGTCGGTCGCCCTGGGGCAGGCCCATGTGAATAAACTCGGCATTCATGACCTCGATATTAGCCAAGACCAGAAGCTGCGCCACGGTAGCCTGGTCACGAACGTTGCCCTTTTTGTCCGGATTTGCACTCCGCCACTCCGCTGCGGTATGACCGAATAGGGCGACATTCAGGACATCCGCCTCGCTGGCGTAGGTCAATGCGGATTGAGCGGGGGATACTTCAGGCGGAATCAAGTGCGCATGTATGGCATCCGTGTGGATGCGGTAGTTGAGCTTCGTTAATGTACGGTTGAGGTTCCATGCCAGGGACAGGCGACGGTTCTCATCCTCCTTGAGACGTTGGAACTCCTTGATCAGAAACAGCTTAAATTCTACGGATATCCACGACGCGAACTCAAACGCGATGTCCTTGTGGGCGAAAGTTCCACCGTAGCGGCCGGGTTTCGAGATGAGGCCAATGGCGCCCGTGCCGTCTATCCACTGCCTGGCAGTTAGAATAAAACTGTGCAGACCGGCCTGTTTTCTAATCCCATCGAATTCGATGGGATTAAAATCTGGGTTGTGCAAGCCTTCCCATATGCCGAGAAACTCGATCGTGTTCCGGTTTCGGAGCCAGTTGGATATCAAGTAATCCGTTCGCGAAGGGTCCTTATGGCGGGCCATGTCGGTTATGGATATGAAATCCTGCGTTTGGTGGATTAGAACCGTGACATCTGTTCCCTTCACGTTCACAACAGCCTTCGTGGTCTTGTTCATAAGTGTTCCTATGCGGCAAAAGTATTGAGCGGCACATAATCCTTCACATACTCGGGGATCACATCGCGCCAGCCGTTCAGCGCCTTGATGTCGCCGATGGAAATCTTTGGATTGTCGGCGAGCCGTCCAAACTCGCGCGCGTCCACAATGGCGCGGACGCCGCCGTCGGTGACATACGCCTTAAAGAACTGGCGGATGACCGGCATGTGGCCGGCGTCGGGTTTGTGAATGGAAACGAATTTGGAGAGTTCTTCTTCGAGCAACTCGTCCTTGGTCTTGAACCGGTCAATTTCGCCGAAGGCCTTGGCGAGAATTTCCCGGAGCGTGATGCGGCGGTCGCTCTGAACTGCCTTGCGGAGTTTTTCGAGGTTGAAGAAATCTTCCGGCTTGTTGAACAGATCGGCGGTGACGGCATCCTCGGCGCCTTTGATGTCGCCCTGTTCGTAGCGTTGCCGGATTTCCGGCGCGGCTTTGACCTGTTCCTCGAACCGCTCGAAGAACTTGCGGTCAATCTTCATGCCGTAGACCGGCACGACATACTCGATCTGCGTCTTGAGTGGGTCGGGATGGACATTGGTGTAACCGCCCGCCGATGGCGGTGGGGGCGTTGGAGGCGTGGGACCTTCGCCGCCGCCGCGAATCGGCGGCAGCGTGATTTCCTCGTCGTAATTAAATTTTTCCTCAAAATACTCGCAGACGGCGAAGAAATCGAATAGCTTGAATTTCTCTTTAGGCTTTCTGTGTTCTTGAACCTGCCCGCCTTCTTTCTCCGTATAGCGGAAGGTGTATTTGCGCGTGCCGCGCCCTTTGATCTGGATGAAGTCCGTCGGCGAGAAGATCGGACGAAGGAGCACGACGTTGAGCAGGTCTTCGCAATCGTAGCCGGTGGTCATCATGCCGACCGTGACACAAACGCGCGTCTTGGAACTGATGTAGCCCTCCAGAACGCGGGTATGGCCGTTGAGGTTGTTGTTGGCAAAGCTGGCGGCCATCTGCTGGGCATTCTGAACGGCGGACGTCACTTGCACGGCGAAATCGGAATGATACTTGCCGGGGTGGAGCGCGTGCGCCAGTTCGTTCAATTTCTGAACAATGCGCGTCGCATGGTCCTGGCGCACGCAAAATATGATCGTTTTGCCGGTCTCGCCGCTCAATGGATCGCGCAACGCGTTCTTAAGGAAGGTCTCACAGAAGACGCGGTTGGTCTCGTCAGAGAAGAACTTCTTCTCGAAATCCTTCCCGAAGAACGTCTGTTCCACCAGTTCGCCATCCTCGTTCCGCTGCATGACGGAATACCCCGCTTCCGCCAGCAATTCCGTGGTGATCTCCGTCCGCGCATCCACGACGACCGGATTCAACAGGAAGCCGTCTCGAACGCCATCAGTCAGGCTGTAGCGGAAGGTCGGGACGCCGGACTCGCAACCAAAAGTCTTGTAGGTGTCGAGCAACTGGCGGCGTTCCCATTCGCGCGGGTCGCGCTCGCTGATGCGGGCCGGATCAATCTTTTTGAGGTAGTCTTTCGGGGTCGCGGTCAACCCGAGCTTGTATCCGATGAAATACTCGAATACCGCCCGGCTGTTGCCGCCGATGGAGCGGTGCGCTTCATCGGAAACCAACAAATCGAAGTCCGTGGGCGAAAATAGGCGGCGATATTTGTTGTTGAATTGAAGGCTTTGAACCGTGGAAACGACAATCTCCGCTTTGCGCCAGTCGTCCCGGTTCTCCTTGTAGATGACAGTGCGGAAGTCGTTTTTCAAGAGTCGCGCGAAGGCTTTCCATGCCTGGGTTTCCAGTTCCAGGCGATCTACAAGGAACAGGACCCGCTGCGCGTTGCCCGTGCGCAGGAACATCTTGATCACGGCGGCGGCGGTGAGGGTCTTGCCGGTGCCGGTTGCCATTTCAAAGAGGAACCGGGTTTGCCCCTTGCGAACGGCAGCCTGCAGCGCCTCAATCGCCCGCATCTGGTACGGGCGCAGCAGTTTCAGTTCCGCGTCCTTGATGAAAGCATCGCGTTTATCGGTATCGGCCCAGCGGGGGTCTTGCGCGTAGTTGGGGTTCTGTGTAACCGCCACATAGTCGGACTCGACCTTTTCGCCGGTCAGTGTGCCGGGATCAGGCTTGAAGGCATGAAAATGCGCGAAGGAATTTTGGGTTGGAAACTCGGTGATAAGGACGGGGTTGCCCTGCTCCAAGTCCCAAAAGTAATGCAAATTGCCATTGGAAAGAATGACAAACCGCACATTCTGCGAGAGGGCATACTTTCGGGCCTGCTCCTTGCCGACAAGCGGATCGTGTTTTTCGGATTTCGCTTCCAGGACGGCAAGGGGAAAACCGTGTTTGTCGAGCAAGAGATAATCAATGAACCCTTTGGCTGTCTTCTCAAAGTTATCGCCAAGCGCCTCAAGCGCGGCTTTTTTGAGTTTAACGTTGGCTTCAAGGACGATATTGGCCGGTCCGGTGTCGTCAACGAAGAACCGCCATCCGGACCTCTTGAGCATGGCGTTGATCAGGATGCGCGCCTTGGCTTCTTTCGTCATATTTACTGGACTCTGAATATTGTGCTTGTAAAAGTCCTGGCGGACACGACGGAGTGTGGTCCTCGGAATAAAAAGTGATTTTATCAGGAATTGGAGAAACACGCGCCGGCGCGTCCGGCTTTCCCTGGGGGGGAGTGAAAACGACGCGATTGTTTAATTAAAGCGCAATATCCCCTTTTCGTCAATAACGTAAAAGGATGGACGAAAAGAGACGCTTGCCTGGCTAATTCAAAGTTTACCATCCCCGTGGTATTATCCTGCAGGATGATCTTAGCCTGCATTATTCATGAAAATTACATTTTCATTCACAAGCATTTCAAAGCCAAAGGCTTTGAAATTTCGACGCGCCGGCATAAATCGCCGGCTTGCTCAAGACTAACCCTGAGCACGAGCGACGCAAGTCGCTCACGTCGAAGCCGTTCGGGTGACCTATGCATGAAGAATTATAATCTTCATGCATAGGTCAGGTTAGACGCGTGACTTCCACTGGCGCTGGCGCCGCTTTAATGGCGGGCATCAGCGCTTTAGATTTTAAAACGGATGCGGAAAACCGCGCCGGCGGAGCTGTCCGCCTCCACGGCGCCTTGCAGTTGTTGCTGCGCCAGCATTCGCACCAGGCGCAGGCCCAGTGAAGGCGCGGTCTGCCAGTCCACGCCGTCGGAGAATCCGCAGCCGTTGTCCGCGACCGTCAACAGGCATTCCCCGCCATGCCGCTTCGCCTGCACTGCGATTTCCGGCGGCGGCGCGCCGGCCGGCCGCGGGTCTTGTTTCGGGAAAGCGTGTTTGAAGGCATTGGTCACCAGTTCGTTGACAATCAGGCCGCAGGGCACTGCGATATCCATGCTCACGTTCATGTCCTCCGCCTGCACCCGCAGCCGCGCGCCCGCGCCGCCGGTAAATGTTTCCTGCAGCGACGCCGCCAGGCTTTGCAGGTAATCTTTCAAATTTATGTTGTTAAGATTGGCGGATTTGTAGAGCATTTCATGCAGGATGGCCATGGCGCGGATGCGGCCCGAGAGTTCCTTCAGCCGGTCGGCGCCGGACGCCCGCCCCGGCGCGTTTTGTTGCAGGTTGATCAGGCTGAGGATCACCGCCAGGTTGTTTTTCACGCGGTGATGCACTTCGCGGAGGAGCACCTCCTTTTCCGCCAGCAATTCCTCCAGGCGCCGCGCATTTGCGCTTAAGGCGGTTTCATGCTGTTTCTGGGCGGTGATATCCGAGAAAATCGCGGCGAACCGCCGGGGCCCCACCTGGCAGGCGGCCACCTGGAAATGCCGCCGCGACGGCTCGAAATAAATATCGAAAGCCGCCGGCTCGCCCGTAAGCGCCACTTTGCCGTACGTGGCGATAAGGTGCGTTTTTTCAATGCCCGGGTAAACCTGCGTGGCGCGCTTCCCCAGGGCGTCTTTCAATTTCAGCCCGGTGTGCGTTTCAAAAGCCTGGTTGCATTTGATGAAAACGTAATCCACGGGCCGGCCCTGCGGGTCCAGCACGATTTCATGGATGGCCAGGCCGGATATGGAGTTGTTGAACAACTCCTGGAACTGCCGTTCGCTTTCCCGCAAATCATTGGCCAGGCGGTACTGGACGGTGATGTCGCGGAACACCAGCACGGCGCCGACGACTTCGCCGCTGGCGTCCTGAATCGGCGCGGCGCTGTCGGAAATTTGATATTCCTCGCCGTTGTGGTGGATGAGGGTCGTGTTGTTGCCCAGGCGGACGATCTGTCCGTCTTCGAGCGCTTTGGTTGCGGGGCTGGGCAGCGGCTGGCGGGTCTGGGCGTGAATGATTTGGAAGACGGCGTCCAGGGGACGCCCTTCGGCTTCCGCCAGCGGCCATCCGGTCAGACGCTGGGCCGCGGGATTCATGCGCGTTACCAGGCCTTCGGCATCGGTGGCGATCACCCCGTCTCCGATGGAATCCAGGGTTATCCGCAGGTGTTCTTCGCGATGCTGCAGGGCCAGCTCAGCGGCTTGACGCTGCGTCAATTCCACGCGCAGACTGGCGGTGCCCTCTTCAACGCGGCGGCGCAGGGTGCGTGTCCAGGCCAGGATTGCCAGCAGCGCCAGGCCCAGCGGCACGAGAATCCACAACAGCCAGCGGAACGCCAGGGCGGCGGCGCTGCGGCTGGTGTAGGCGCCAAACCAGCGGTCATGCAGTTGCCGGTAGCGTCCATTGGCGCGCACAATCCGCAAGCCTTCATCCAGCCGGGCAAGCAGCATTTCGCTGCCCTTGCGCCCGGCAATGCAGTAGTCGGTCCGGTAAATCGCGGGACCGGCGGTCATCAGGCCGGGTATGCCATATTCCCGGATCAAATACAAAGCCGGCAACATAGCCAGCAAGGCGCAGTCATGCCGGCCGTCCGCCAGCAGCCGCAGCGCGTCAACCGGATTGTTCACCGGCACGATATCCAGCGACAAGCGCTGCCCCAGCAGGACATCATGCATGATGTCGCCCTGCTGGACGATCACGGCGCGCCCCTGCAAATCCTCCATGCTCCTGACGGGCGAGCCGCGGCGGACGAAGATGGCGTGGGCCACGCTGATAAAAGGCGTGGAAAAGCAGAATTTACGGCTGCGTTCGGGCGAGTAATACATGCCGATCATAACATCGGCTGCGCCGCTTTCCAGCCGCTGCAGCGAGACATTCCATGTGTCCAGGCGGATTTCGGGCTGGAGGCCGGCGGCAGCGCAAATCTCACGGAACAGCTCCACGTTAAACCCGGTGGGTTGTCCGTTTTGATCCAGGAATTCGTAAGGCGGATAATCATGGTCGCTGGCGGCGCGGATGATTTCGGTCTCCGCGGGTCGGCTGGCGGCAATCATCGGCCCGACCAGCAGGGCGAGCCAGAACAAGGCTCGCCGCCGGCCGGCGCCTGCGGGTATGCATACGGGATGGGGCATGGCGCGAATCCGTAAAACCTGTTTGGGCCGCGGAGTTTTGCGCGGCCCCAAGCATGCTGCATGGATAAAAACCGCCCTGCTTCGTTGGGGAGCATATTCGCCGCCGCCGCGGATGTCAACGCAAAATTCAGGGCGTTTTTACGTTGCCGGCGGGCGGCGCGCCACCGCGGAGGGTTGGAGATATCCCCATTCCACCAGCCGCCGGTAAGCGTGTTGCGCCTGTTCGCCTTCGCGGACGTGCTGCAGGAATTCCATGTAACAACGGGCCGCGTCGGGTTGGCGGCGCATGTTTTCCAGGGCGAATCCGCGGAAAAATACGTTCAGGGGATTGCCGGGCAGCAGGGAGTTATAACGGTTGAAATTGTTCAGGGCCTCGGCGTAATGCCTCCCGGCCAGGCAGGCCAGGCCGGCAATGTGCCAGGCCTGGGCTTCGGCCGGGTAAACCTGGCGGGCGGACTCCGCCAGGCGCCGCGCCTCGTCGGGGCGGTTCTGCGCCAGCCGGCATTTGGCCAGCAGCAGCAGCGCCGTGTAATCGTCCGGCGCCAGGCGCAGGGCGGCCTCCAGCTGCGGAGCGGCCTGGCCGGGTTTGCCGGCGGCCAGCGCCAGGTCGCCGTCCTGCATCCGCTCTATGGCTTTCCGCTGCGCCCGGATGGGCGCGGTCATGTCGAGATAGCGTTCGCGATTGTCCGGGAGCGAACGCATCTGGCGGTACCTGGTTTCCACGGTCTGGACCGCGGTCCGGTAGCGTTCCTCGCTCATGGGGTGGGTGGCGAACATGAGTTCAAGCAAGCCGGGCTTGTTGCCGGAGAGTTGCCGCAGGATGTCCATCAGCGCGATGCAGCCTGCGGGGTTGTAGCCCGCGCGCGTCATGTATTCCAGGCCCAGGGCGTCAGCCTGGCGCTCGTCGTCCCGGCTGTAACGCGCCAGCCATGCGCCGCCGGCCACCATGCCCACGCCGGCGGCGATGTTGGCGTACTCCCCGTGCTGGGATTGCACGTAGGCGTTGACGCCCGCCATCAGCATGCCGGTCAGCATGCTGCGGGTGATGTTGCCGGCGGTGTGGCGGGCGCAGACATGGCCGATCTCATGGCCCAGGACGGCTGCCAGTTCCGCCTCGCTGCCCATGGCCAGCAGCATGCCGCGGGTGATGGCCATGGAGCCGGCGGGGAAGGTGTAGGCGTTGACGTAAGTCGCGTTGACGCCCCGGCAGCGGTAAGGCCGGCGCGGCCGGTGGGAATGCGCGGCCAGGTCTTGGCAGATTTGCGCCAGGTAATCGTTGAGGCTGGGCTGCTGGCTGGCGCCGTAATCGGCGGAAAACTGGTGCGGCGCGTTCCGGCGGTCCAACGCGCTTTCTTCGCTTTCGGAGACCAGCATCAATTGCTTGCGGCCGGTGACGGGATTGGTGGCGCAGCCCGCGCACCAGGCGGCCGCGGCGCCGGCGGTCATGAAGAGGAAATCGCGGCGTCCGATTTTTCCGGTGTTGAACAACATCTTGGCTTTTCCCTGATCTTTTGGTAGTTTCCGTTAACACAATTACGGAAGAAATGCAAACCACTTTTCATATTCTGGTCATTGAAGATGATCCCGACGGCCGGCGTTCGGTGGCCGACGCGCTGGAAGCGGCCGGGCATCGGGTAACCGCCGCCGCCGGGGGCGCCGCCGGTCTGGCGGAGCTGGACCGGCATCGGTTTGACCTGGTGCTCTCGGATGTCCGCCTGCCGGATTTGAGCGGGATGGAAGTGCTGGAACGGATTCGCCGGCGGTTGCCGGAGTTGCCGGTGTTGTTGATGACGGCGTACGGCACGGTGGCCACCGCGGTCGCCGCCCTGCAGGCCGGCGCTTACGACTATATCCTGAAGCCGCTGGACCTGGCGGACTTGCAGGCCAAGGTGGCGCGGGCGGGTGAAACCGTCCGGCTGCGGGCGGAGGTCGGGCGTTTGCAGGCGGCTCTGTCAGAGCGGCAGGGTGCGCGCCCGCTGGTGTTCTCTTCCGCAAAGATGCGGGCCGTGCTGGACCGGGTGCGGGCGGTGGCTTCCACCCGCGCCACGGTTTTGATTGTCGGGGAAAGCGGTGTGGGCAAGGAATTAATTGCCCGCGAACTGCATTACGGCGGCGCGCGCGCGGCGGCGCCCTGGGTGGCGGTGAATTGCGGGGCGCTGGCGGAATCGCTGCTGGAGTCGGAGTTGTTCGGACATGAAAAAGGCGCCTTCACCGGGGCGGCCGACCGGCATCCGGGCGCGTTTGAGCGCGCGCAGGGCGGCACGTTATTCCTGGACGAGATCGGCATTGCGCCGCCGCGGGTGCAGGAACGCCTGCTGCGGGTGCTGGAGGAGAAAGAAATCACCCGCCTGGGCGGCCGGCAGGCCGTGCAGTTGGACGTGCGGATTGTGGCGGCTTCCAACCAGGATTTGCACGCGCTGGCGGCGGAGCGGAAATTCCGGCGGGACCTGCTCTATCGCCTGCAGGTGGTGACGGTCTCCGTGCCGCCGCTGCGCGAGCGTCCGGAGGATGTGCGGCCGCTGGCCGATCATTTCATCGCCATGGCCTGCGCCGAGCACGGCCGGCATATCGCGGGGGTGGAACCGGAATATTACGCGCGGCTGGAACAGTATGCCTGGCCGGGCAATGTCCGCGAATTGAAACACGCGGTGGAAGCCTCGGTGCTGATGGCGGCGCGGCCGCGGCTGGCGGCCGCCGACCTGCAACCGGGATGCGGCGCGCCGCCGGCCGGCGAGCCGGCGGCCATTCCCGCCGGCCTGACCATGGCGGCCATCGAACGCGCGGCGCTGCTGCAGGCGCTGCGCCGCCACCAGGGCCGCCGCGCGGCGGCGGCGGCCGAGCTGGGTTTGGCGGTGCGCACCATCCAGCGCAAAATCCGGGAGTACGACCTGCCGTTTTGACGCGGCCTGTACCCGGCGGTTAGCGCAGGTGCTGCCAGAGAATCCGGATGCCGATGCCGATGAGGATCAGGCCGCCGGCGATTTCAATTTTGTTTCCGCAGCAGCGTCCTGCCCGGTCGCCGATGAACACGCCCGCCAGCGATAAGACAAAGGTGGCCGCGCCGATCACCAGCGCCGGGGTGATGATGGCCACATCCAGCAGGGAAAGGCTGAAGCCGACCGAAAACGCGTCCAGGCTGGTCGCCAGCGACAACATAACAAGCGTGTGCAGGCCCATGGGCGTGTCGGGCCGTTCGACTTTTTCCAGGGTAAATGATTCGTAAATCATTTTGCCGCCGATGAAGGTCAGCACGCCGAATATCAACCAGTGATCGAAGGCTGCAACCAGGGATTGTATTTTGCGGCCGCCCAGCCAGCCGAGGATGGGCATCAGCATCTGGGCCGCGCCGAAACAGGCGGCTATCCGCATGGCGTAATGCAGGTGCAGGCGCTTGATGGCGTAGCCGCTGGCGATGGCGATTGCCAGGGCGTCCATCGAGAGCGCCAGCGCCAGGGCCAACATTTCAATGATTTTCATGTGTGCCGCTCGATGTATTCCCGCACCGCTCCGGCTTCCGCCGGGCAGATATGGCGGCGCGCCGTCCGCCCGTCCAGGCTGTCCAAGGCCGGATGGCGCGCCAGGTTGCGCCCGAGGGCTTGGCGGACGGCTTCGCGGAATTTGGCGGGGTGGGCGGTGGCCAGGCAGATCATCGGCTCGTCGGGATGCAGGAACTGCCGCGCGACGTGCACGCCCGCGGCGGTATGCGGGTCAAGCAGGTAGCCGTGCCGGTCATGGCAGTCGCGGATAGCCGCCAGCGTGGCCGCGGTATCCGCCGAGCCCGAACAGAACAAGGGGTCAATCACGCCCCCGGGTCCGGCCGGCAATCGCATCCGGCCGGTTTCCGCGAAAATTTGCATCAGGCCGCGCAATTGCCGGGCATCGCCTGCCAGGCGGCAATAAAGGTAGCGTTCGAAATTGCTGGCCGCCTGGATGTCCATGGACGGGCTGAGCGTCGTCCGCACCGGGCCGCGCTGGTAGATGCCAGTCTGAAAAAAACGCGCAAGAATCTCGTTTTCGTTGGTGGCCAGGATCAGGCGTCGGATGGGCAGTCCCATGCGCCAGGCCAGGTAGCCGGCGAAAATATCGCCGAAATTTCCGGTGGGCACGGCGAAACGGACGCCGGCGCAGCCGGTTTCATCCATGGCGCGGAAGGCGGCGTAAAAGTAATAGACGGTCTGGGCCAGGATGCGCGCCCAGTTGATGGAATTGACCGCGCCCAGACTGCGGCGGTCGCGGAACGGCAGGTCGCCCAGCAGGGTTTTGACAATCTGCTGGCAGTCGTCGAATGTGCCCTGCAGCGCCAGGGTATGGACATTTTCATCCGGCACGGTGGTCATCTGGAGTTCCTGCACGGGACTGATCCGGCCGTGCGGATAAAGCACAAAAATTCGCAGGCGCGTCCGGCCCTTGACGCCGTGGATGGCGGCGCTGCCGGTGTCGCCGCTGGTGGCGGCGAGGATATTGAGGCGGCCGTTGCTGCGTTCCAGGAGATATTCGAAAAGGCCGCCGAGGAATTGCAGGGCCAGATCCTTGAAAGCCAGCGTCGGACCGTGAAAGAGTTCCAGCACCCGCAGTTCGCCCAGGCGCCGCATCGGCGTAATTTCGGGCTGCGGGAAGGCGGCGCAGGCGTTCTGGATCAGGCGGCGCAGGTCCGCCGGCGGCAGGTCGGCGTAAAGCCGCATGATTTCCCATGCCAGTTGCTGGTAGGACAGCGCGCGCCAGGCCGGCAGGCATGCGCGGACATCCGGAATGGCTTGGGGTATGAACAGCCCGCCGTCGCGCGCCAGGCCGGCGAGCACGGCGCCGGAAAAATCGGCGGTATCTCCGCCGCGGGTGCTGGTATAAAGCATGATATCACTCCCAATGTCTGCGGCCGCGATGCGCCTGCCAGGGCATGCCGTTGACCGCGGTCAGGGCGGGCATCTGGCGCAGAATTTCCTCGAAAGCGCGGTCGGTATCCCGCTGCCGGCGGTAGGGCTGATAATCCAGCCAGATTTCTTCGACCAGCGAATATTGCAGCGGAGAAAGATCCTTGATGGCGGTCTGCTGTATTTTCAGGGACTTTAAAGGCATGCCGCGCAAGGCCGCGATGTTTTTAACTTCCGTGCCGCTGATGTCCAGGTATTTCAACGGCATGCCGTGCAGGTCGGACACATCCTGGACTGGGGCGCCGGCCAGTTCCAGCCGTTCCAGGGCCATGCCGGCCAGGGGGCTCAAATCCCGGATTTCCGCGCCGCGCAGGTCCAGCGTATTCAACGGCATGCCGGCCAGGGGCGACAGCGCGCGGATGCGGGTATGGGCGGCCCGTAAATGCGTCAGCGATTTGCCGCGCAGGATGCCGATGTCGGCAATGTCGGTATGGTTCAGATTCAACTCCCGCAACGGCATGGCTTGCAGCGGCCCCAGGTCCTGCACTTTGGTGTGGCTCAAGTCCAGCGCGGTCAGGCGGAGATCGGCCAGGGGCGTGAGATCGGCCGTATCGGTCTGCGCCAGGCTCAGACGCGTCAGGGTCAACATGCCTTTCAATGGCGACAGGTCTTTGATCCGCGTGTAAGCCAGGGACAGGGTTTGCAGGGGCAGGTTGCGCAGCGGTTCCAGATCGTCCAGCGGCGCCAATATGATGGTGTCCGAGCGTTCGGCCGGCCGTTGTCCGCCGCAAATCAGTTCCCGCAGCAGCGGGAGCTGTGCAAGCGGCTGCAAGGTCTTTAACTTGGGCGAAATGATTTCCAGCCGTCCCGGCTGGCCCTGGGCGTCCGGGCGGCAGGTGATTTCATGTTTATGCAGGCCGGGGTTGTGATTGATCAGGCTGGTTTTCAGAAGTTCCGGCAGGGAGCGGACGGCGGCGCTTGCCCCATCCGGCTCGGGCGCATCGGCGTCCCCGGCCGCGCCGCCGGCGGCGGCGCGGCCGATTTGCCAGAGCGGCTCGGCCTGGCGCGCGCATTCGGTGCCGGCGTAACGCGTCTGAAAGACCTCCGCAACCTGATTTATGAATTGAGATTCCAGCGCGGACAATGGGCGCTTTTTCAGCAGGGCGTCTAATTCGCCTTGCCGGGGAGGCGTTTCTTCCAGCTTGATTTGCATGCGCGCCAGAATGCGGGACAGTTCCGCCCAGGCTTCCTGTTCGCGCTGCCGGCGGCGCTGTTGCGCCACTTTGTCCGATAAAACCTGCCCCAGCGGGCCCCGGACATTTTCAAAGGCGCGTGCGGCCGCGTCATAATTCTTGGCGCGCATGGCCAGCAGACCGCGCAAGAGATATGTTTCCGGCGCCGTGGAATTGCCGAGGCGCTCCTGTTGTTCCAGCAGGGTCAGGTCGTCCAGGCGCAATTCCTGCGGTTGAATGGCATAGCCGCCGCCGACCGGGCTGATTTTTTCCGCCAGGACGGCCGTTTCCGTCACTTCGCGGATGGTTAATTTTTCCACGCCCTGTTTCAGGCGGATGTCGAGCGTCAAGCCCTTCTGCGGCAAGAATGTGGCCAGCAGCCTCCGGTCCAGGTCTGCCGCGGCCCGGCACAGGGACTCCATCTCCCGCAGTTCCGGCCGGTGGCCGGCCAGGGCGCTGGCGGAGAAAACCGCTTGGAGTTTTTCGCGGATGGCGCCGAAATCTTCCGCAAGCACGGCATCGGCCGTTTCCGCAAGCAATTCCCGCCATTGCCGCTCCGCCGCCTCCTGGCGCGCTTGTTTTTCGGCCAGGTGGGCTGCGGCGCGCGCCTGCCATGTTTCGGCCTGGGCCTGGCGCTGCTTGGCGGTTTCCGCGGCCAATTCGCCTTTGTAACCGGAGAGCAGCGCGGCGGCTTCTTCGAATTGTTCGCGTGCGGCCAGTTGCCCGGCCTGGTCGCGCAGGGACTGCATGACCCGGTTAATGGCCCGGTTTTTGGCCTGGCGCAGTTTTTGCGCTTCCGCCAACGCCAGCGCGGCATAGGGCGTGCCCCGCGCATCGGCGGCGACCTGTTCGAATTTGCGGATGGCTTCGTTGAAGAGGCCGGGGTGCTCCGTCAGCCATTGCAGGGTGTTGTCATAAATTTCCCGCGCCAGTTGGATGCGTTGATCATCCGCTCCGCGCGCCGGACGGGATGGGGGCGCGGCGCCAGACGTGGTTGCCGCCAGGCGTTCGGCTGGATTTTCGCCGGTGGCGCGGGCTTGGCCATCATTCCGCCAGCGGCGCAGGATCAGTCCGGCGAAAACCAGCACGGCCGCCAACAGCAGGACTGCGGCGGTTTTTTCCAGCATGATGCGCCGGGCGGCTTCCCGGGGGGTGTTGGCGGCGGGAGCGGCTGCGCGGGGCCGGGGATGCGGATGCGGCGATTCCGCCAGCCAGTAGCCGCGCAGGTATCGCCTTTCCGGCAGGCCGTCGGTGCGCTGGGTGTCCTGCTGGTCCAGCAGCCGGTAGATGTCCCGCAGATGCTGTTCCCGCAGCTGTCCGCGCCGGACGGTGCTGGGCAGGTATTCCCGAAAATCGCCCGTCGGCAGTTTCTCCGACCGCACCTGGATGATGTCCTTGATGACCGCCTGCCAGTCCGCCTGGCGGTCGGCCGGATTCTTGCGCATCATTTTTTCGATCAGGCAGGCGCTGCCGGTGGCGATGGCGGAATGTATCTCCTGGGGATCGGGGATATGGTCCGTGATCTGGCGGTCCATGATTTCCGCGGGCGGCATGTCGGCAAAGGGCATCCTGCCGGTCAAACAGTGGTAAATGGTGGCGCCCAGGGAATAAATATCGGTGCGGCAATCCAGATTCGCGTCGCCGCGGGACTGCTCGGGCGCAATGTAATTCGGCGTGCCGAAGACGACGCCGGTCTCGCCGCTGTCGGCCATGGAGCGAATGCTGCGGGCCAGCCCCAGGTCGGCGACCTTGATCGAGCCGTCGCTGTCAATGATGATGTTGTCGGGCTTGATGTCGCAATGAATAATGCGGTCGTGTTCCCAGGCGTATTTCAGGGCGTCGGCCACGCTCTGGGCGATGAGCAGGGTGTTTTCCTGCGAAATCCGCTGTTTGCGCCGGATCCAGTGGGCCACGCTGTACCCGGAAACGAATTCCATGACAAAATAATAAATCCCTTCGTCCGTTTTGCCGAAGTCGTATACCTGGACGATATTGGGATGCTTGAGGCTGGCGGTGATCCGGGCCTCGCAAATGAACTTTTCAATGTCGCCGGGCTGGCGCGCGAGATTGTGCGGCAGGGTTTTCAAGGCCACGATGCGTTCGAGCGAAATCTGGCGGGCCTTGTAAACAGTGCTCATGCCTCCGCGCGGCAGGGTTTCTAAAATTTCAAACCCCTTGAATTTAGGCGCATCGTCCATGCTTGGCTGAGGCCGCAATGGCGGAAGTGTTTGACAGATCACAGCGTTTTTGTTTCATTGTATGGGCTGCATTATAACGCCATGGATAACAGGGTCAATTCATTTAAACGCCGCCAGGGCCGGAGCGGACAGGCCATGGCGGAATATGCCATAGTCGCCGGCATGCTAGTGGCGGTATGGTTCATGCTGACTTTGTTTTTGCGCGTGTTCGGCGAATACGGCGCGCGGATTCTGAACATGGTGGCGGCGGATTATCCCTAGCCCGGGCCGGATCGCCCGGCATGGCCCCCGCAGGATGAAAGGATGGGCAACATGGCCAAAAACCTTCAACGCCGCGGCGGTTGCGCCGTGCGGCGCCGGCCCGGCAAACACAAGTCATTTCTGGAAATGCCGCGTTTTGCCCAGTCGGTCAAAGCGCGTTTGCCGGTGTTGACGGTTACGGGCGCGCATCCCGGCCCGCTGGCCGTCATCATGGCCGGGCAGCATGGCCGGGAATTAAACGGGCTGGCGGCCATCGAGAAAGTTTTCCATGAATTGGACCCCCAGGCGCTGAAGGGCACGGCGGTATTCCTGCCGGTGTTGAATCCCCTGGCGGTCCTGATGCGGCGCCAGGATTTTCCCGCCGAGGAATTCCGCTATCGCCGCATGGGCCTGGACATGCTGTCGCCGCGTCCGTCCGCGGGGCCCGATTTCAATTACAACATGGATCGGTGCTGGCGCGACGCGCCCGCGTCCGATACCTACGCATCCGTAGCGGCCGAGATGGTCTGGCAAACCTGGCTGCGCCACGCCGACTGGGGCATGGACCTGCACGGTTGGACCTCCGCCTTCGCGCCGCTGGCCTGGAGCATGCTCAAGGATGCCGCTTTGCTGCGGAGCTTCGGCTTGCCCTGGCATCAATTGCGCTTGCCGCGCCTGACGGATACGGCGGGCGGCATGACATCTTCGCGCGCTTTTCAAGCCGGCATTCCGCTGATCGTCGCGGAATTGCCGCCCCAGAATTACATTGATCCGGCATCCGCGGCGTACGGCCGCCGCGGCATCCTGAACAGCCTCAAATTCACCGGCATGCTCCCCGGCCGCCCGGAACGGCCGCCGGTGCAATATGAATTGCGGCAGGGCGGCAGGGAAGTCGCAATGGTAACCGGGGCGGAAGGGCTGCTGATCCCGGAAATCCCCCCCGGCGCCTGGGCGCGCAAGGGCCAGGTGGCGGCGCGGGTGGTTTCCCTGGAAACCTTTGAAACCGTTTGGAGTTTTACCGCGCCGTTTGACGGACTGTTATTCTCCAACGGGCGCGGCTTGTGGGGAGAAGACGTCCGCGAACAGGCGGTGGTATACCCGCGCATGCGCGTGGGTCTGCTGCGCAAAGTGGCGCGGGTGATCCGCAACTAAGGAGCAAAGGCATGACAGCCAGGCATTCGGCGTACCGGGCGGCAGGCGTGGATATCGAAAACAAAATGCGCGCGCTGCGCGCGGTCACAAAACTGGTCGGCGCCACCCGCACGCCGGGAGTGCTGAGCGAAATCGGCGCCTTTGGCGGCATGTTCGCCGCGCCGGGCCGCGGCCAGGTATTAATGGCCAGCACCGACGGCGTGGGCACCAAGCTGAAAGTCGCTGTGATGGCCGGCCGGCATGATACCGTCGGCCAGGACCTGGTCAATCATTGCGTCAACGACATCCTGGTGCATGGCGCCGCTCCCCTGTTTTTCCTTGATTATTTCGGCGTGGCGGGCTTCGACGGCAAGGTCTTTCAAGCCGTGGTGCGCGGGCTGTGCCGCGCCTGCCGCGCGAACAACTGCGCCCTGCTGGGCGGCGAAACCGCGGAAATGCCGGGCCTGTATCCGCCGGGAGAATACGACCTGGTCGGCACCATTGTCGGCGTGGTGGACCGCAAAAAACTCATTACCGGCCGGCACATCCGCCCCGGGGACATCCTGCTGGGCCTGCCTTCCTCCGGGCTGCACACCAACGGGTTTTCCCTCGCGCGGCGCGTGATTTTCGAAACCGCAGGATTGCGCCTGCAGGATCGGTTGCCGGGGACCATCTGCCGGGTGGCGGATGTTTTACTGAGCGTGCATCGCAGTTATTTGAAGCCGATCCAGGCGCTGCTGCGCCGGGTGCGCGTGCTGGGGATGGCGCATATCACCGGCGGCGGGTTTGTGGATAATGTTCCGCGCATCCTGCCCGATGACATGGACGCCGTGATTGATTGCCGCGCCTGGCGCGTGCCGGCGATTTTCAAGTTCCTGCAGGAGCGCGGCGGCGTGGACACCGAGGAAATGTACCGCGTGTTCAATATGGGCATCGGCATGGTGGTCGCCATCCGGGCGGCCGACCTGCCGGCGGCCATCCGCGCGCTGGCCGGCCATGGCACAACGCCCAAGGTTATCGGGCGGATTGAGAAAGGCGCCCGGAAAGCGCGGCTGAAGTTTTGAGCCGCCGTCAGAGGCGCTCTTCCAGGTAGATGAATTTGGCCGCGCCTTTTTCCGGCTGGCAGACAATGCGGTCGGGCCGCACTGCCAGAATGCGCTGGGCCAGGTCGCGGGACAATCCCTGGCCGGCGGCCATGTGCAGACTGTAAGCCAGGGTTTCGCCCGAAGCGAGGGTGACCGTGGCCCCGGGATTTTCCCAGTACCTGGCATCCAATTCACGGGTAACGCCGATTTCCACCAGGTAGTCGCCGTCCCGCCGCAGCACGCAGAAGTAAGGCGAAGGCTGAAAACGCTTGCCGATTTTGATGCCGGAAGATTGGAAAACCACAAAATTTTCCGTGCGATCATTCCCCACCAGCAACCAGTTGGCCGGGATGAAAGCATAGGCGAAATCCCCGCGTTTTTCCTCCGGCGCCTTGGGCGCGAAGGTGTCCATGCCCGGCACGGGCCAGGCGGTCCAACTGTGGGGCACGATCCCGCTGTCTGACAGCGCCGGCCATTTGAAATCGCTGATCCAGCAGCGTTCGGCGGGCGCCCAGATGTAATCCCCGGCCTGGTAAGATCCTTCCGGCGCCAGGCGGGCATGGGCGATGAACATCAAGCGCGCCGGATGTTCACCGGTGTTTTTAATCTCATAATCAGTTTGCAGGCGGCTGCTGCGTTCCGCGCCGATCACGGTTACGGAGACTTCCAGCCTGGCCGGCGCGCCGGATACCGGGTCGTTGTAGTCAATCCCGGCGCGGGAGACGAGAGTTGCCCGGCGATCCTTGACGGCGGCGGTGGTTGTCCAAGCGGCGGTATTCAAATAGCCTTTCGAAGCCAGGCGGTCGGGAATTCCCCCCACGCATGGCAGGCAAAGTTGAATGCCGTCGCGGCTGCGGAAACTGGCGGCCGGGTCGGGCTTGCGCACGAGAATGTCTTTGCCGGTCGGCTTGTATTTGAAGTAAAGCGGGAACATGGCCTGCGCCGGGGCGAAGACGGCGTCGTAATAACCGTTTTCCATGCGGTAGAGTTTTACGCCGGCTTCCTCCGATTCCGTGAGTTTGATGCCGGCGGCTTTGCCGCCCGCGGCGCCGACTGCGAGACTGAGTCCCATAATTAAAAATCCTTGTAACATGTATTTATGCATAGTTCGCCCCTTTATGCCCGGAGAATCCCCGGGAAAATATATCGTATTGTAAACAGCCGGCGGGATATTTCAACAGCATAATTTCCGGAGATACTGCTTTTACCCTGAATCCGTGATGAGGTCAGTATGCCGCAGATGCGAGGCGCGAAGGATGAAGCTGTATAAATATACTGCGAATCCTTCGCAACAAAGCAGATGCGGCATAATGGCCTCACCCGCAG
>JAXGSX010000015.1:0-23740 GCA_040775225.1 Kiritimatiellia bacterium
CCTGGGTAACTCCCGCCGCCCGCCATGCCTGAACCAGTTCCTGCCGTTGCGCCGCTGTCCGCAGCGCCCGGCTCCGTCTACCTGCGCGTTGTTTAGTCTTCATGCCGCCGGTCTATCACATCCCGGCGGCCTTGCATAGGGGGTGCCCGGTCGGACGTTTACCTCTCTGCGTTCGTTTGCTCAGGACATTCTCCGCGATTATTGAGCAAATGATCGGAATGGCCTGCCATGAGCAAGCTTGGCGCGTCGAATGGAGCGGAGGAGATTCGAACTCCCGACCCCCACGTTGCGAACGTGATGCTCTACCAACTGAGCTACCGCCCCTCGGTACGACCAAACCGATCCAGCCCCGTCAAACACTCTGAACGGCCGCGCTGGACTGGTGCCTGGCCAGTTTCTTCTCTTTGCGCTTCTGGAGTTTTTCTTTCAAACTCAATTTCGGCTTATTGCTGTGCCCGACATTGCCCCGGTCCATGCCTTTTGCCATATACGCCTCCCATGGTCAAACGGAAACAAATACACCGGCTTGCAAAAAAGCAGGGCGTATTATCGCCATCCGCCCGGCAGTGTCAAACCCAAAATGGCATTCCAGGATTCGAGAGGATTATCCACACCGAATGCAACATGGATCATCCGCCGGCATGGCCCCTTATAGCCTGGCATCCAGCGCGCGCAAGGCGCAACGCGCGGCGCCCAGCGCGGCCGCTTCCGATTGGCGGGCGACATGACATGGCCGTTGAAATATTTCGGCTGCTACTTTCGGGAATACGGTATTTTTGCGCGCCGCGTTCCCGGAAATTGCAAGTTTTCGAATTCCATCATGCATGCCGGCGCGGCCCAACTCCGCCAACTCCCGCACCATGCCTTCCGCGATGGCGCGGGCCATGTTGGCCGGGGTTAAATTGGCGTGCGATATGTTGAAAATACCGCCAAGTTTCTGAGGCTGGGCATGGGATCCGGCAAAGCGGGTGTCGGCCGTAAGCCCATCCGCGTCCGGCGCCGCCTTTAATGCCAAGCGGTTCGCCCGTTGAAACACATCCGCATCTGAAATGATTTCGCCCGTCATTTCCCGGACAGCCATCCGCATGAAACGGCAAAAATAAGCCCAAGCCCAACCGCCGCACAAACTTGCCCCAACCAGCAGATAACCGCCAAAGGGCATGGGCCGTGTTTCCAGCCCCGGCGCCCGCCGGAAACGCCGGATTGGAATGGAAATCTGGCCGCCAGTTCCGAGATTAATCACCGCCGTATTCAAATCGGAACCGCCGGCTCCAATCACGCTGGCCTGGTTGTCGCCGATGGGCACAAACACCTGCGTTTGCGGCGGCACGCCCAACCGCCCGCACATTTTCGCGGCCGCTACGCCCAGCGAAAGAGCATCCGGCAGGACGGGCGGGAGGCAGGCGGCGGGGATGCGCAGTTTGCCCACAAGCGCCTGGCACCATTGTTGGCGGCGCAGGTCGAAAATGCCCCAACTGGCCGCCATGCCCCGGCCCGTGGCCATAATCCCGGTCAAGACTGCCGCGACATAATCGGCAATGCTCAAGGCGACGGCATTGTCGGGAATGCTTTTCCGGGCGGCCAGCCAATGCAAGGTCGCCCCGCCATAGCCGGGGCGCAGGTCGCAGCCCAGGCCCCGGGCATCACCCGCCGGCAACAGTCCTGCCTGCCAGGTTTGACCGGCGCCCGGCGCCGGCAATGTGCGCCGATCGCGCCAAGTAATGAGTGGCGTCAGCGGCTGGCAATGGCGCGTTGCCAGCAATACGCCGTGCATCTGGCCCGTGAGCGCAATGCCGGCCACGCGTTGCGCAGCCGGGCCCAGCGCGCCGGCAACCGCCCGGACCAATGCCATGCAGTTTGCGGCAATCCGCCGGGGCGACTGCTCGTGCCATCCAATCCTGCCGGCCGGCAAATCCGCGTCATTCGGCGCGGTGCGCGACACCAACACCCGGCGCCGGCGCGCATCGTAAGCCATGGCGCATAATTTGGAAGTGCCGACATCAATTGAAAGCATGACCGGCATAAGGTTCGTCCCGGCGCAACCGCATACAATCGCAAGTTATTTAATGCTGGCGCCTTCGTCCAGCACCACCCGGTATTGCGCTGCGGGCATGTAGTCCGGCAGGGAATTACCCGTGCCCAACAGCCAATGCCCGTCAGCGAAACAGATTTCCGCCACCTGGCGGACATAGGACCGCAACTCCTTTTCCGGGAGCCGGCAGACCTTGTCCACATCCAGTCCGCCCACCGGCGTGACGCGTCCGCCATAGCGCTGTTTAAACTGCGTGACGGGCAGGATGGCGTCTTCAAACGAATGCTTGGCGTCAATCCGGCAGCCGTCAATCAGGTCATCATAGACCGCCTCAAGGTTTCCGCATGAATGCAGGATGAACGGTTTGCCGGCCGCATGGACAGCCTGGGTCATCCGGGAATAAATCGGGAAGACATGGCGGCGCAGCAATTCCGGGCTTAAAAAGGTTGACGTTTTAAAGCCCAGGTCGTCGCCCTGCCGGATAGCGCCAAATATTTCCATCTGCGCCAGTTGCCGGGTGGCGCTGACATGCAGCCGGCCGATCCGCTCGAAAACCATCCCCACCAGTTCCGGGTCATCCGCGAGGAGAAACGACAGGCCATTGATCCCCAGCAGCCATGAAACCCATTCATACGGGCCGGCGCAGACGCCGCCGACAATTCTGGCGCCGTCGGGCAACAGGCAGCCGACAGTCTCAAACGCCTGGAAGTCCAGGGGAGCATCCTCCGCCGGCCAGGGATATTGCTCAAAATCCCGGCGATTCGCGATCATCACCATGGCTTCGCTGCCCACGGTATGGCCGCCATAAAACCCGCCATGCCCCTGGCCCAGCGGGCAATTCAATGGTATTTCCATCGGCACGCAGTCGAACCCCATGTCCATCCAGAAACGGACATAGTGTTTCCAGTACTCCGGATTTTGCGGCGTCATGGACGCAACCGGCAGTTTCAGCCATTGGGCGATAAAGCCATCGCTGGCCACGTGTTCATAGGCGGGCAAATAGTCAGGCCGGCCCGCTCGCGTGACGGCTTTAAGAAATTGCTGAAAATCAGGCTTGCGTTGTTTCATCCCTGCCCCCGCATTCCGTCGTCATGATTTCCACCAAATCCAGCGCCAGCCGCTTGGCAACACAAACGGCGCCACGCGGAGAAACAACCGCCGGCCGGCCGTTGCAGGCATTCCGCGGATTGAGATGGCGCGGGATCAACCTGGCGCTGGCGCATGCCCCACCGCCTGGATTACCGGACGTTGATCATGCTGCCGCGGGCAATTTTTTCGTAACAGCCCATGTCCACAATTTTGCGCCAGCGGTCAAGGCGGGGGCGGCCATCCAGGTCCGTGGCGTCATCCATCCACGTTTGACTCAACCCGGCGTCAATCGCCGGAACATTGTCGGCCAGGCGCAGGTTGCCGCCCGGCAGGTCCGCGAACAGCGGCATGGCCGCCGCTGAATCTATATTGTTGCCGCCGATCAGGTCGTTCGTCGGACTGGTGCCGCCGTAGACAAAGGTATATCCGACCGCGGCCGTGTTGCGCCCCCAATTGGCGTCCACCGACGCGGTATTGGAAGAACAGATGGTATTGCGCACCAGGATATTCGTGCCGGTATAAAAAAACAGCCCGCCGCAGCGGATAGCGGCGGTATTGAGCGCAATCGTGCAATTTTCCACCAGCGTGGTGGAAAAGCACATCACGCCGCCGCCGTTGGTGGCGGCGGCATTGTAACCCACCAGGCAATTGCGCAGCGCCGGGATATTATAGCCGCTGTTGGCGAGCAAAACCCCGCCGCCGCTGCAGAATGCGGTGTTGCTGCTGATCAGGCAGTTTTCAATATTGGCCGTGCTTTGGATGGCCACGCCGCCGCCGCCGCGGGAAGCATGCGCGCTTTTGTTGGTGTTGGCGATGAAGCTGCAATCAACAATCCGGAACTGATTGGTGGAGTTGATATACGCATAGATCCCGCCGCCATAGCCGCTGTCGGTGGCATTGTGCATGACCGCCACATTGGAAATCACGCCATTGTAGGCGTTGTAAGCAAAGATGCCTCCGCCCCCGGTGGAGTTATCGGCGATGGTGGCGCGGTTGCGCGCGACCACGCCGCCGGCCATTGTCCAAGGCAGGGACAAATCGCGCAAATAGACCCCGCCGCCGGCCAAAGCCGTGTTGTCCACAATCGTGTTGTCCGCCAGGATGGCGCCGGAACCGGCGGCAACCGCCACGCCGCCGCCCACATTCGCCGCCGTGTTGTTGCTGACCACACAGCCGCTCATGGAAGCGCTGGTTTCGTAGAGAAAAACGCCGCCGCCGCGCGCGTTAACTCCGGTGCCCAGGTTGGTGTTGCCGAACACCTTGCAGTTCAACATCCGCGCCGAGTACAGATAAACCCCGCCGCCATAGCCGTTGCCGGTGTTAAGGGACTGATTCCCGCTGAACAGGCAATCCACGAGCAGGGTGTTTGTCCCGCGCGCATAGATTCCGCCGGCCGAGACGAGGGCGGAACTATCCCGCACCACGCAATTGGATAAAACCCCGCCATGGGAAATGCCCTGGCCGATGCATACGCCGCCGCCGTAGCCGCTCAAGGCAGTTCCCGCGCCATTGCCGTTGCTGATCGTGAACCCGGCCACCAGGGCATCCTTATGCTGGAAATAAAGGCAGCGGGTTGCGCCGTTGCCGTCTATGACTGTCCCATCCCGGTCCAATGCGCCCTCATGCCAGCTCCGCATGGTGACGTACTTGTTGGCGAAATTAATCTCGTTGGTCAACACATAAGTTGTGTTTGTGACCAGAATCGTGTCGCCGTCCGCGGCGCGCGCGACCGCCCAGAGGATGTTGGTGGACGCGCCGGACCAATCCGGATAAAAATTATCCCAATCGTTGGCGCTGCCCGGCGCGACATACAACGTACGCGCCTGGGCCGTGGCGGCCGCCAGCGCCAGCCCCAAAGCAAAACATATTTTGTAGCGTTTGCTCATATGACATGCTCCTGTTGTTTGATTAAGTTACCGCGATCCGTTTAATTTAACATATCCGGGCAATTTCAACCACCTTGAATTCCCACGGGGCGATCTGGGGCTTGAGCACAACGCAGCCCTGCCCGTCATATTCGAAGGGCGCGGTTTTTTCATTCCAGATATCGCGGCACTCAACGCGGCCCAATGGCTGCCGGACAATCACCCGCCCGGTCCAGACTGCCGGCGCATTATTGACCAATGTGACCCAAATCGGGCCAGGGCCCGTTTGGCCATGTTTTGCGCCCGGCCCCTGACCGCGGGATGCCGGAGGCGAGTTGCCTTCTTCCGGCGCGGCATCATTGACCAGCCACTCGAGGGGCGGTCCCTGGATGTCCAGCGCCAGGTGCGGCCGGATAAATTCGTCCACCGCCTCCTTGCAGGCTTCCATCCAGGTGATTTCCTGCATTTCCGGCGTGGGCATGTAGTCCGGCGCCGTCACAAACCAGACCGCGCCCGCACCCGCTTTATGCCGGACCAGCACCGGCTCGCCGGGGGCGCCCAGGAACCCCGAGCGGATCAGGACCTCGGTATCCGCCGCCGGCGCGACGTCGGCCAGCGTATAAGTTGTGCCTTCCGCAAACTGGCGTTTGGTCAGCAGGGAATGGGTATGGTGATGGCATGTTTTCCACTCGCCCAGGAACCGTACGCCCATCCAATCCGCGTCATCCGTCCCAACCTGGGCGGCGTTCAAGAGCAATTGCCCGCCGGCCTGAACATAGGCCTGCAGCCGGCCGCGCAAATCGTCATCCAGCTTGATGCTGCCAAGCAGGACCATGGCCGGATATTTCTTCAGCACCTCCGTTGGCGCATTATCCACCAGCACGTCGAAACTATCGCCCCAGGTGGAGGAAGTCAGCAAGGGCTTTTCCCACGGCCGCGGATCGAACGATTCATCGCGCAGCGCCTCGCGAAACGCGCGGCCGAACTTGTGGATGTCATCCTGTTCCGGCCTGGCCCAGGGCTGCTGGTTGGCGAAGCTGCCGTTGGGCGCCCAGGCGCCGCGGTCCATCATGCCGGTGCCGTGCACATCATGAAAACCCGGGAAAGCCAGCCGGAAAAAAGCCTCGATGGAACGATTGGCGCGGTCATCGGGAAGTTTATCCAAAAACAGGCGCGCCTGGCCGCGGCCGGGCGTGGTATAACCATGATCCTGGGCCAGCAGCAGGGCGATGGGCGCGCGCGCTTGTCCCCGATGCGGATGCCGGCGCAGGCAGAAGTCGGCAAAATCCCGGCCCACCCCACCCAGCGGGGTTAATTGGAGGCGATCATTCTTGTCCCGGCTGAAAAAGCCCAGGTCCGAAGCCTGTAACAGCAAAAAATGCGGGCCGGCCAGGTAGCTGACCAGCCAGGCGCGCAGCATGAAACTTTCGGTAAAGCCGGCGATGCGCCGCCGCCGGCTGTCGTAACTCATGGGCAGGGTTGGCACGGTGAAACAATCGAACGGCGCCACATCGTACAGCCAGCGCCGGCCATACTGGCGCGCGGCGCCGCGCGCAAACGCGATGGTAACCTGGTGGTTGTTGCCCACATTGCCCTCGGGCCAGACCGCCTGCGAGCCAAGCTTGAACAAAAGATGGGCGCTGAAGGTCTGGCAATAGAGGTGTGCCAGGTTCAAGTCCGCCGGACTGAGGCCGCGCTCGCGCAGGTAATTGTGCGCGGAAAGCGCGGCCGGGCCGTCCGGATCGTCCCGGGCGGGAAACGTCTTGAGCCATTGGTTGCCGGTATAAAAATCAGCCAGCCGCGCGAAGGCTTCCCGGCGGTCCCTGGCGGGGGGCACGTAACACCAGGGGTCGTTGTCGTTTTCGGCCAGGACGTTGAGAAAGACCCTGTCCGGATGTTTTTTGACCAGGTCCCGGATATGGTCCACCATGCGATCGGTGAAGGCGCGCGTGGTCATTCCGCGTTCTTTGGCCAATATACGGTATTTTGACAGTTCGAACAGGTCAATATGCACGCCATACCCGCCATCCATGGCATGCCGGATGGTTTCTTCGGTGGCGTCGCACCAGAGGCGGAAGCCGTTGCACAGCCCGAGTTTTTTAGCCACGTCTACATGGTCGTATCGGATCGCATATGACTCCGGCGTGCCGCTGTTATGGGCCTTGCCCGGCACAAATCGGATATTATCGCCGTCAATTTCTCCCCCCACGCGATATTCAAACAACAAGAGCAAGCCATTGCCCGGGCTTTTTGATTGATTGGTCTTCATGATTTCCTTGCCAGGTTAAAGATTGTCCGGCATTAATCCCGCAATCCCAGGCAATGCACGCATAAACCGGTAAAATCAACGGCGCCGCCCCGCGCGTAAAGCGCCAGTTGCCGGCTGGCCGGGCGCAACGGATAGACGCGGCCGATCAGGGCCAGCCGCCCGTTGACAAACACTTCGATAATGGAATGATCCACAAACACCCGGAGCGCAACATGGCCGGCATCGCCTAAAGGCGCGGTAATCACCGATTTGGGAAATGTGCCGAACAAGGTGCTCTGCCGGCGGTCCAACACCAGGCGGCGCGCGGCGCGGTCCACATACAAACGCGTCACCTCGCCGGCATGCGCCACCGCGGGCGGCGCCGCGTCCGGCGTGCGGAACAGCAGCAGGCCGGACTCGTCCGCAGACCGCGGACGCCATTCGCATTCGAGCTCAAAACTGGCCCCGTCCACGCGCCGGATGATCCGCATGCCATCGCCCACCCTGGTTTCAGCCGTCCGTTGTATGACGTGTTGGCGCAAGCCGGTCAATTCCGGGACCGGCGCCAAATTCAAATGGCCATCCGCGCGCAGGGACAGTTCCACCGGCAGGGAGTAAGCGCCGGACCAGCCGGCGATCTTCAGGATATCGAGCGGCGCGTCATCCGGAATCCACCCGATCAATATTCGCCGGCCGCGGCCGTCCAGCATGGTCTTGGCCGCGTAATAGGCGCCTTCGCAGACAACGCCGCCGGCCTGGGGAACAAAGCGATGGTTGCGGTACTGGCCGGTGAAATAAAGCGTCCGGCCCGTACCGTTTACCCGCGTGGAGACCAGCAGCGCATGGCCGCCGGCCAGCGGAAAGAAATCGGGGCATTCGTACATATCAATCCCCTGGTCGCCAGTTGGATACGGGCCGGGGGCCGCGGTAAACAGCGGGTGCAGGTATCTCCATTTTTTCAGATCGCGAGAACGATACAGTAAAACCGCGCCGCCCCTGCCGGCGAAGCCGCCGCCCAGCGCCATGTACCAGCCGTCCGCTTCGCGCCAGACGCACGGGTCGCGAAAGGTTGTCACATCCGGGCCGGGCCGGCGGCGGATGACCGGGTTGCCGGAAAATTTCCGCCAAGTGAGCATATCCTCGCTTTCCGCCAGGCATTGCGCCTGGGGGTGAATGCTGGTGTAAAAGGCCTTCGGCCGGCCGGCATCATCCGGAACGACGCAGCCGGTCCAGGCGCCATCCTTGTCGTACCCGCCCGGATCGGACCGCAGCATGGGGGGGAGATGCCGCCAATGAATCAGATCGCGGCTGACGGCATGGCCCCAAGCTTTCGGGCCCATGACCGGGAAGGTCGGGTCATATCCATAAAACACGTGATATTTACCGCGCCAGAATATGCCGGAAAGATCGTTGGCGTGATGCGCGGGCGGCTGCAAATGATACGCTGGCCGGTATTCCAGCAGACGTTTGACACTTTCCCCGCGGCGGCCTGCGGCGTTTTGCCTGCCGGTCCGAGGGATTGGTGTTTTGCGCGGCATGATCCACCCTCCATGCAATCATTCAGCGTCGGGCGTGCGAAACATAATGCCATCCAGGCTCTTGCCGGCACGATCGGTCAGGCGCAAAAACACGCGGGTTTCACCGCGTTGCACCGCCTTCACCAGAATCCGGTTCCATCCCCGCTGCAGTGTAAAATCGCCGCGATTCTGGTCAGGCTGCGCCGGGCGTTGCCCGCCGCGCGGCGCCCCGTATCCGCCATGTTTTAGCACAAGCTTGTCGTTAATCCAAATCCAAAGCGCATGGTCGCTGCCGGCCATAACCCGGGCCGGCTGGACATCCGGGCTGAACACTTCCGTGTAGGCATAGGCCGACATCCAAAACGGATTGGGGGAGCCGCAAATCCCCTGGAAGGACAGATAATCCGTCTTGATCAACCGTTGCCAACGCCCGGCGGGATTGCCATATACGGCATAAGCCCGGTCCATCTCCGGCCGGAAATTCGGCGTCAATTGCGCATAATTCGTTCCGGTGAATTCGTCGAGATACGGCGTCTCCATGCCTTTAAACCCATCCGTAACTTCGGCATTGCCCGACACCGCCGCAGCGCAGGCGGTATCCCCCGTCTGGCCGAACGGGCCAATGACGGCCAGCGGCATTGCCTCCAGCATTTGATTGACCACTTTCCCGCAAAGTTGTTTGAGCATGCCCGACATGGCCAATGACCAGGCCTGACCCAGGTTGCCGGCCGCGGTCTGCGTCTCCGCTTCCGCCAGGATGGCGTCAATTTTGACGACATTTTTCCAAGCCGGCCAATCCTTGAATTCAGCGGCCCTTGCATGCGCCCGGCGCGCAACCTGCCGCGCTTCATCCAAGCCGGCCTGCACCGCCGCGGCGCCCTGGCGCAAGGCATTTTCCGGCATCCGGACCGACGCGCTTTGGATGCCGGACTGCGCGCCGGCCGCGCCGCGCGTGCGGAACGTTTGCACGGCATATGGGCCGAGTTGGAAACGCCAGCGTCCCTGCGTTAAAGGCGCCGGCCGGTCGCGGATCAGGTCATGCACTTCCACGCCATCCGCAAAGGCCAGTTCCACTTCATCGAGCGCCCACCAATGCGGATTGGCGGCATAGGCGAATGCGCCATCCGCCTGGCTGGCGGCGGCGATCCAGACGTTTTTATCCAGGCCATTGCCGGCCAGCCGCCGGTAATGGCCGTTGGGCAGGGAGCGATAAGCCCGGGCGAATTGGCGCATTTCATGCAGCCGCCCCCCGGAATCAACGACATCCATCCAGGTATGCGGCATCCAGGTCGGATGCGACCGCACCATTACATTCACGAACGTGTCGTTGACGAACCGTCCCATGGGATATCCCTGCCGCCGTACGCTGTTTTGAAAAAGCCACGCGCCTGCCGGAAAATTGTATCCGGCATGGAACATGCCGCTGTTGATGTAAGCGCCACCCCTGGCGTCGTTGGCAAACAGGCCTTGCCATTCGGCATCATGCGCCACCGCTTCATAGTCCCAACGCGGGTCCGCGTAGGTCAGCCCGCTCCCGCTGGCTGCATAGCTGTAATTGACCACCAGGCCGGATTCTGCGCGCAGTGCTTTTAGATCGAACCCGAACCGCTTGAGGACCTCTTGGACGGCGTCCGGTTCATCATACTTCCCGTCCAAGTCCAGGGCTTGTTTGGTGGGGCGGTAACTGTAGGAAAAGGTCGGCTCGAAGCACAAGAGGTATAGTTTCAAATCCGGCCGGGCCTGGACCAGCCGATCGCGTATTTTCCTGTACAGCGCCGTATATTGCGCGCAGCGCCAGTCAATCCATTGTTCCCGCGCGTTGGCCATCAGCCAGTCGTAGCGCCTGGCAAAGCGGTCCGGATCCCGGGCATCCACCGGCAGGATTATGCCCGTCTCGCGTTGAAAAAGGTCCACGGTATAATCTTCATACCCCCAATCCAGCGGATCATCTTTCGGCCCATACCAGCAAAACTGCAGGGGGCCGCCAAACCAGCGGGAAAGCAGCAGGCTGATGCCCTTCCAGGCCGGATATTCCCCGTAGAGCGCGATCAATTCATCCACGATGGTCAGCAAGCTGGCTTGAACCGTCGGATGATAAAAATTGACCCAGACCAGCCAGCCCTTGGCTTGCACCTTGCCGGACCGGCTGACGGAGAGATAAGTTGGCGCCCCCGCCCGGATTTCATCTTCCGCGGGCGGTTTATGGAACTCGCGCGTGCTGGTATATTCGATGTTGGAAATCAGCTTCAGGTCGTTGCGTTCGAACATGCGCAAAATCAAGCCCGCATGATCCCGCATGGCATCCGCGCCGCCATACTCGTTGGGGGAGAATATATAATGTTTCGAAGGGTAAAGCACGCCGTTGTACATGAAATGACCCATCAAATACATGTTTTGCCCGGCAAACCGCATGCGTTTGATCATGTTCTGCGCGGTCACATACCAATCCCGGTAGAATTCCGGGTAATCAATCCCCGCCAGGCGCATGGTGAACATAGCGCCCAATGGCGCGGCATGATAGGCGGCGCTCATGGACTGCGGGCCGCGTTCGGTATGATACCCGATCAGGTGATCGCCGGCATCCCGGACTTGCAGCGCCGGCAGGTCGTTCAGGATTTCGCTGACCGCGATGCGCGCGGCCGCCGCCGGCGCGGCCGAGCCGCGCCCATCCGCGTTATACAGGAAGACGCAGCCTTGCTCCTCGTTGGGCCAGTAGATCATGTAGTCCTTGCGCATCTGATTGCCCGACACGGGATGCTCGCGCGTGGCGAAAAACCCCGTGTCGGCGCGCTGGTATCCGGCAATCACATGGCCGTGCGCAAACGGATATTCATCAGGAATCATGGTGGTCGGCTCGTAAACCTGGGCCAGGAAACGGCGGGCCGCGTCATCCGGCCACTCGATTTCAACCAGGTGCGGCACAAACAGGTTGCGCACCTTGAACTTGTAGCCAAAGGCGGCGTAGGACACATTTTCCGTCAGGGTGCGATACCGCCCGAGCGGACTTTCCTTGACCTCTGTCTGCACCGGTTTATCCTGGTAGCGCCACAGGATGAATTCGCCCGGCGCCGGTTCCGCCGCGCAGTCAACGCTCCAGACTTCCCGGAGTTCCATGCCGTCGGTATATGACGCGCCTTCCACCAGGCGCTGTTTGATCGGGCCAACCACGGCGATCTCATAATTCCGGCGCTCAATTGCGCTGCCGGCCGCGCGCATGGCGAAGCGCAACTGGTAAGTCCCCGCCGGCAACGGGCCGCATTCCAGTTTGCCGGCCAGATCGAATTTATCCTGCCGTGTCAGAACCACCGCCCCCTTGCCCGCCGTCTGCCGGCTCCTTTCATCAAAAACCTCGTACTCCAGGGCTATTGGCGCCGGCACGGCATCCGCCGCCGCGCCGGGCCCGGAATGGCGCCCCAAAACGTTCATCAGCAGGACTTCCATGCGCACCGGCTTTTCTTCGTCAAAAATCGGCTGGCTCATCCCGGGCAATTTAATTTGGATAGGGCCGTAATACGGCGGGCTGAAGTAAAAATACTTCCCGCGCTCGACTCCCAGCGATTGCACTCCCTCCAGGCCGGCAACGTCCGCGCCGATTTTGTCCCAGCCTTCGTCCAAATCCGCCCCGATTTTCCAGGTTTTGTCCGTGAGCAAACGCATCGTGCTGCCATCGGCGCAAAAAACAATCCCGTCCGTCAGCAACGATATGCCGCTGCGGTCAAGGGGCTGGCCGCGGAAGCCGATCACATTCGCCCCCGCCCGCAGGTGGGCCGTGAGGTCCAGGTTGCGAAAGCCATGGTGCGCGGCGGGGAGGGCCGGCGCCACCAGCGCGCCGTTGACCGATATGGAATAATTGATCGCCACGCCCGGCATGACGGTGATGGCCGCCAGACGCGGCTTGGCCGGCAAGGTGAAATCCTTGCGATAGCATACCATTGGCAATGGCTGCCCTTCCACGTATCCCGGCAGCGGCAATTTCCGGATACTCTCGCCGCGCCAGGTTATGCCGGACGGATTCAGTCCCGAATCGGCCAGGCGTTCCTGGAAGGTTGGTATCCCCGCCGCCGCCCCAACCGCCATGCCCAACCATGCCGCGGCCAGGAGCTCCGCCCCGGCATGCCGTCTTATCCGGCCATCATTGCGCTGCATAGCATGACCCTCCATTCCCTTCCGGGCGCCGCCCGATAGTCCTGACGGAATGTTAAATTCCGCCGCCTTGCCGGAACGCCACGGCCAGCCGCATCCGGGGCGCCGGCTCCGCATTTAGCCAAACCTGCAAGATTGTAAACTTGTGCCGCCGTAACATTTTGTTAAATTAGAACCAGAGCGTGTCCCGCGCCCTAAGCCGGGCCGGCTTCATGATTCGTTGACAATATAAGCGATTGCGCCATGCCTGACAATAACCGCCGCAACAAATTATTTAACCGAAACGATCATCCTGGAGCCTGCCGCAACAGCGCCGGTTTGATGGCCATGGTCGAGCAAACGCCGGACCCTTTTCATTTTCTGGCAGGTTTACCCAAGCAGGAATTACCATTGCCTGAAAACATTGTGATGTTCCACCGCCATCCGGACAAATTGAAGCATGCGCTTATGAGCCATGCCGCCCAGCATGTGTTGATCATCAACCATCAAGGTTCGGGCGAAATCATCCTGAACGAACGCCGCCTGCGGCTGGCGCCCGGGCAGGCCATGCTGATCTTTGCGGGACAAACGCACAGCTATGCGAATCTGCAGCCGCCGCTGACATGGCTGTTCATTACTTTTAAAATCGCGTCGTCGGATTTTTTAGCCATGCTGCGGGATGCCGTGGCAAAGCTTTCACCCATGGCCTGGCATTATATCCACCAATTGGTTGCGGACTACAACAGCCCCGTCCGCGCCATGCCCAGCGTTGCCAGCCGGATAATCTTTAATTTAAGCCTGCTTTTGATGGAACTGGCCGACAGCAGCCCCCGGCGCATTGCCAGCAAGATCGCCCTGGAACAAGTCGCCTATAACCGCATCCGCAAAATCCAGCAGTATGTGCTGGCGCACATTCGCGAACCGGTGCATATCGCCGATCTGGCGCGGGAGGTGAACATGTCCGCCAGCGGGTTAAGATTTTTTGCGCGCAAAACCATGCGGCATGGACTGGGCCGTTATATCCGCCAGACGCGCATTGCCTGCGCCTGCGACCTTATGAATGCCACCGACCTGGCGCTGGCGCAAATCGGAGAGCAATGCGGCTTTGGCAGCATTTATTCGTTCAGCCGCGCCTTCAAACAGGTGATGCGGGTGGCGCCCAGCCGGTATCGCGCGCGATTGAAAAAATCCTCGCGGCCAACGCGCCGCCGGCCGGCAGGCGGGTAGACGCCCTGCCGGGGGTTGCGGTTCAGCCCGGGGCAGCGATGTCTAGCGGCACGAGTTTCAAGGCATTGCCGGCGTAGATTTTGTCCAGGACGTTCTGCGGCAGGTTCAGGCTGTTGATGAGTTCCTGATGCCCGTTGTCGAAATAATCGCGGGCATAGAGCACGCGGTCCTGGAATTCCAGCAGGAATTCGCGGGTAAATTCCGGGTCGCGGGACAGGGCGCCGCAGCCCGAGCCCGCGGAGATGTCACAATACAGGTTGGGATACTTGCGCAGGTATTCCACTACCTTGCCGCCGGGCACAACCTTGCCCTTGGGATAGGAAACCGTCAGGTGCTGGCCGTCGCCGGAGATGTTGCCCCAGAAGCCGGGCGCATGCCCGAGGAAGATGGTTTCCGGGCAGGCCTGCAGGGCGCGTTCCAGGGGCTCGATCCCGCCGCCGTACCAGTAGCCGGGGCGGGGATATTTCGGGGCATCGGGGGCCGCTTTATCGTAATCCAGATGTACCGTCACGGGCAGTTTCTTCTGCCCGCAGAACCGGAACATGCGCAAGGCGTCGGGATTGTCATACATCATCCGCAGCTTCAATTCGCCGTAAACCTTGACGCCGTGAATGGCGATGGCGGCGTCCAGCCGGTCAATCGAATCCGGCCGCCGCGGGTCGGGGGCGTAACCCAGGACGAATTTGCCCGGCGCGCGCTGCACATACGAGACGCCCAGGCTTAAGGGAATGGGGCCGGTAAAATCATCGTGCAGGGGAGAAACCACGCGCTGATTGGAGGGCGCGTATTCGGACGGTGGCGATTCCCAGGTCAGCAGCCAGGTGACGTCAATGTTGTACTGGCGCATATTGGCCAGGAATTTTTCCAAATCGTGCGCGTGCCAGTCGGGATGGTTATGTGCGTCTATGATCATTGTATTATTTCCTGTATGCGGCGGATACCTTGGCGATGGCCTTGACGATGTCGGCGGCTTCCGCCGCGCCCCAGCTTTCACGCACCACGAGGTCGAAATGCCGGTCCAGCGCCGCCATGACATTGGGGCACGGGAATTGGCGGTCGGGATCGCCCTGGTAAGCCGGCGAACTCCAGGGCAGGCGGCTGCTGCCGAATACCTGCTTGTTTTTGAACCAATCGTAGTGAGTCGGCGGATTGACGTAACGCGCGCGCACAAGGACGCCTTCCGCCGCCAGCGCGGCGCAGAAAGTTTCCTTGTCACAGGCCGCCTGCCCGGCCTGGAAGCGCATCCTCAGGAACCAGTAACTCGGCTCGGCGCCCTTCAACTGCGGCGGCAGCACCGCCAGGCTGTCCGGCGGCAGGCCTTCCTGAATGCGCTTGACCAGGTCGCGGCGGCGTTGGACGATGCCGGGCAGCTTCTTTAACTGTACCCTGCCGATCACCGCCGACAGGTCGTTCAGGTTGAAATTCAAGGTAGCCTGGCAGCAGGAGGCGCTCTCCGGCAGGCCAAACGGCTTGCCGCGGTCGGACGCGCGCCGGACCTTTTTGTACAATTCCTCGTCCGCGGTCCAGACGATTCCGCCCTGGCCGCCGGCGCAGTGGTGCTTGCCGAACATGGTGGAAAAGGCGGCGATATCGCCGAACGTCCCGAGTAGTTTGCCGTTGAGCTTGGCATGATGCGCCTGGGCGCAATCCTCGACCACCGGAATTTTATGCTTGCGCGCCACGCGCATGATGCCTTCCATGTCCGCCGGCTCGCCGAAAATGTGGGCCACAACAATGGCGCTGGTGCGCGGGGAGATCAGCGCCTCGATCTGTTCCGGGCCGGGCATGTAAGAGCCCGGGGCGGCATCGGCGATCATGGGGATGCAATTCAGCAGGGGAATGGGCATGACGCCGCCGGGGTCGGTGATGGGGCCGACGATGATTTCGGTGAATGGTTCGGGATCGAGCGCATGCAGGGCCACGTAGACGGCGGAGGTGCCGGAGTTGACGGCATCGGCGTAGCCGCCGCCCATGTATTTGGCAAATTCCTCGCAATATTGTTGTTCCGCCGGCCCGCCGTATCCGAACGCCTTGCCGCTGGCGATGGCGCTGTCGAACAACGCGTCCACCGCGGCCTTCTCCTCCAACCCGATCAGGCTGCGCTCGGGCCAGGGGGCGGTGCGGACCTTGGGGCCGCCGTTGACGGCAAGCTGGTCAGGGGCTGCTTGTGAATTTTTGCCGGTCATATTTTTACCTTCAGTGATTGTCATGCGGTTAATTCGCCAATTGCCGCTAAGACTAGCGCGCCGGCCCGCAAACGGCAATATCAATTTCTGTCCGATACCTGTCAAATCCCGCCATGCGCGCTGGGCGGCACCCCGGTGAATTTTTTGAATGCGCGATGAAAGAGCGAATATTGCCTGAAGCCCACCGCTTCGGACACCGCCTCCAGCTTCATCGCCGAATTGGCGCTGATCGTGCGCTGCGCCTGCAAGACCCGGCGTTGCAGCACGTAATGCTTGATGGGCAAACCGATGTCTTTCTCGAACAGGCGGAACAAATGCCGTTCGGAAATATGCAGGAATGACGCCATCCCGCTGACGTTGAAGGCAACGGCGTAATGCTGTTCGATGTAATCCAACGCCCGGCGGACTACCGGATGCATCATGCGCACGGAAACATTGGCTTCCGCCCGCTTGACCCGGCACATCAACTCCATCAGCATGGCCTGGTTGATCAATTGCCACCCCGGACGGCGGTCCTTGCATTCCCGGATGATCTTGCAGATGATCTGCTCGATCACCGCCGCTTCACCGCCCGTCAGGCTGACATGCCGCTCTATGGACAAGGCATCCTTCAATACCGCCCCGGGCCAGGCCATTTTTTTAACATCAAAAACCACGCAGAATTTTTCCACCCGGGTGCCAGGCGATGACAACAGCCGGTGAATCTCGCGCGGCTGAATCACGATGACGGAATTTTTGCCGTAGGGGATGTTTTGTCCCTCCACAAAATAGCAGCCGGCCCCGTCCTTGACGAAATTAATCTCCATCTCGGCATGCCAGTCCAACCGGCAGGCATGGGAGATTTGACGGCTGCCCCACGCTGTGACAATGGGGTTATCCCGCGAAGTGAGGCGCCGGCAAGCTGGTTTGGCCATGATTTTCACCGGCGGTGCGCCACCGTGCCGGCGACGATGGTGTAAAGAATATTCAACTCTTGGTCCAGGACCAGCACATCGCCGTCGCGGCCGGGCGCCAGGACCCCCTTGTTCAGGCCCAGCAATTCCGCCGGGTTGGCGGAACAGACGCGGCTGGCCTGGGCCATGGTTTTGCCAAACAGCCGGACGGCATTGCGGAAGCCGTCAATCGGAGTGAGCGCACTGCCGCAGAGCGCGTTGTCGCGTTCGGGATTGCCGGGTTCGATCAACCGCACGCCGTCGTTCGCGCCGCCAATCCGCACCCGGCCCCAGCGGCGCGGGAGTTCGTATTCGCCCGGCGGCAGGCCGGCGCCGTTGTTGCTGTCGGTGACGAAAACCAGGCGGTTATCCGGCTTGCAGCGGAAGGTTTTCTCCACGAGCAGGGGGTGAACATGCGTGCCGTCGGGAATGATCTCGCAAACCAACCGGTCTTCCATCAGCAGGTAATCGGTCAAGGCCGCCGGATACACGCCGGGCTCGCCGAAAACCGGCAGCAGGAATGTGTCGAAGAGGTGGGTCACCAGGCGCGCTCCGGCCGCCACGGCCGTCCGCGCCTGCTCGATCGTCGCGGCGGTGTGCGCCAGGCTGCAGACAATGCCGGCCCGGCTGAGCCGGCGGATCAGCGCGGGCGCATGTTCAATTTCCGGGGACATGTCCCAGATTTTCAGGTGCCCGCCGGCCGCCTGCAGCAAATGCTCCGTCGTGGTGTCGGTAATCGGCACGATATCCTGGGTGAGACCGCCGCCGGTCTGCGCCAGGTAAGGCGATTCCAGCCGGAACCCGGCCACCTGCGGCGTCTGGCGCAACTCGTGCGTCTCGCGGCGATGCCGCCGCATCAGGAGGGCGGAATGTTCCGGCGGACCGAACAAAGTCGGCAAAAAAGCCGTGGCGCCGCACCGGGCCTCCTCCGCGGCGAAGTCGGCCAGCGCGGTCTCGGTGGAATCGCGGCCGATGCCGTGGGTATGGAGGTCAATCAGGCCCGGCAACACGTAACCGCCGGCCGCGTCTATCTCCGGCGCGGAGCGATTCACGCGCGCGCCGATTGCGTCTATCCGGCCGTGTTCTATCAGGACTTCCGCCGCCTCCAGGCGGCCGTCAGGGAAAAGCGCTTTACCATTGCGAATCCAAAGCGATTGCATAGCGCAAATATTCTCACACAAAGTCGTCAAGACACCAAGCAAAAACCTCGGGAAAACATTATGTTTCCCTTTAAATTGTGAGATATGCTCCCTCTCAATCTTTCCCCCCGCGGCCGGCCGCACCGTCCGTCGCCGGGTCGGTTGCCGCCAGCAGTTGGTCGCAATACTGGGTCAAGGCTCTCACGTCCGCGCCGATATTGATGAATTGGTATCCCATCTCGCCCAGTTCCCGGAAATTGCCCGGACTGCCCACCGTGCCGGCGAATTTGCCATGGGCGCGCGCCGCCGCCGCCACCCGCCGCTGGGCATCCAGCAGGCGCGGATGGTTGAAATCGCCCGGCGCGCCGATTCCCTGGCTGAAATCGCCCGGACCGAAAAACAGCATGTCAATCCCCGGCACGCCGGCGATGGCTTCCAACTCGTCCATGGGCTCGGGATCTTCGATTTGCACGACGATGAACCGCTGTTCATTGGCCTGGCGGATGTATTCCGTGAACGGAATGCGGCAATAGGCGCCGTCGGCATTGCCGCCGTCGGCCGGCCGGCGCCCGACGGGATGAAAGCGCGTGATCCGCGCCACCTGGCGGGCATCGGCCAGGCTCATGATATGCGGCACCATGATCCCGGCGGCATCCAAGTCCAGCGGCCGGATGTAATCGCTGTAGCCGCCGCGCGCCACCCGCACCATCACGTCCATGTCATACCCGCGCGCCGCCCAGACGCCGGCCTCGATCGCCGACCAGTCGTTGGGCACGTGTTCCATGTCAACCCACAGGCAATCGAATCCCGATTGCGCCACAATTTCCGCCACCCGGGCATCGGCCAGGTTGGACTTGAAACAACGCACCTGTTCTCCCGCCCGCAATTTCCGCAATACCCGGCTGGGCCGCATCTGCATGTTAACCTCCATTCTGGCTTATGTTTCAGGATTCGGTGTTCCGGCGTAAAACCTTAAAACCGTAAACTTAAAACTTCCAATTCCTTATAGCAATTCCTTGCGTTCCTTCGCGGTAAATTAATTCCGCTTCTACCCGCCGGTTTTAAACCGGCAATACCAACTCGCCGCTCCCGGCGCCCTCCACCCGTAACCGGCGGACCGCCGCCGCATCGCCGCTGGCGGCTTTGGCGCGGCGGAATTTCTCCGGCAGATAGACGAACAGGTGTCCGGGCCGCCGCACGCGGAGTCCGCGGCAGACCATGGCCTGCCGCCGCGGATCGTATTCCACGGCCTCGAATTCCACCCCGCCCTGGGTAATGTGCCAGTCCGTTCCCACCAGTTGGGGCACATCCCGGACCGCCCGGACACCGATGACGCGGCAATGCCCCGCCGGCAGGCCGGACACCCGGTACCCGCCGGAATGGATGCCCAGGTAGGCGCCGGCCCAGAAGTCAAACAGGTGGTAATCCCGGACGGCGTCCAGGCCGAATGCGGCGAAATCAATAATATAATCGCGCGGCCGCGCCAGGGGATGGGCGTTAATCACTCCCGCTACCCGCCAGGACTCGCCGGCATTCGCCACGGGCAAATCCAGCAGCGCCGGATATTCCTGCTCGAAAAAATCCACCGTGCGCGCACCCGCGGAATACGGCGGCAATACCTTGCTCAATATTTCCACCTGCGCCGGCGGCAGCCCCGGCAGACGATCGCCCAGGATCGCCAGGCCGTTGGTCAATCCCACCAGGGAAGCCCAGGTGACGGCCTCCGCCGGACTGAGTTCGGAACGGTCGCCGGCCGGACGCACCGACAGGTAATCCGGGTCATTCGCCCACCAGCGCCGGTGAAGGAAGGCGAAATTCATGGCGGAATTCACGCCGCGCCGGATGTAGCCCGGCCCGGGATAGCGGTCGCGCTCGCCGTGATGCTTGTCAATCCGCTTGACATCCCACCGCGCGCCGATATCGCCGCCGATGCGCATGGCGTCGCTCAGACCGGTGAAAGCCCCGAAGAGGCAGGCATTCAGCAGATAGACCTCATCGCCCAGGCCGGCGCGGAAAGCTTCCATCCCCAGGCGCATGGCCTGGATTTTCGTCACGCCCGGGTCCGCCAGCACCCCGGCGGCGGACATTGGCTGCACATTGGCCCCGTCCAGCTTGACGTATTCAAAGCCGTACTCCCGGACAGATGCGCCCAACTGCCACACCCACTCCCGCGCCGCCGGGATGCTGCAATCCAGGATGAACACCTGCTTGACCGCGTAACCGCTGACCGCCACCGGCCGGTTGTCGCGGTCCCGGATGACCCAGTCCGGGTGTTCCCGGTAAAGGCGGCTGGACTCGGCCGCCAGAAACGGGCAGAGCCAGAGCCCCGGCTTGAATCCCAGTTTTTTGATTTCACCGGCCAGCCAGCGCAAGCCGTGCGGAAACTTTTCGTTGGTTTCCAGCCAATCGCCTTCGCACTGCTGGAACCCGTGGTCAAGTTGGATGTATTCCACCGGAATCTGCTCGCGGTGCGCCGCCAGCCAGCGCGTGTTTTCCAGCACATCGTCCTCGGTAATTTTGGCGAGGTAATAATCCCACGAACCCCAGCCGGCGGCCACGCACGTTGTCCGGCGCGGCGCGATTTGCTGATTCTGCGCCACGAGGCCGGTGTATTCTTCCAGGGCGCACGCCGGGGTATCGGCCACGTTGACATACAGCGGCACGGTTTCCACTTCCGCGCCCGGCGCCAGCGGCAGCCGGTCAAACCCGCAGGCGGCGCGCAGGTAATCCAGGCTGTAAACCGCCTCGTCGAAATGCAGCCGGAACACGCCATGCTGCCGGCCGAACCGCAGGAACCCCAGTGTCAGGTATTTCCGGTTCCGGCGGTCGCCCGCCACCATGTAATCGGCCATGTAAAAATCATTTTTGATCGCGTCGACACGCCAGACGCCCAGGTCATAAACTCCGCACCCATCAGTTACAGTATCGGCCATGCCGAATACCGTCCAGGCTGCCGGCATGCTGCCGAATTCCAGCCGCCCGCCCCATTCCGCGTCGATGGAGAGCGGCACGATTTCACGCAGCGTCAGCGGCCGGCCGCTGACATTCCGCACCGCCGCGCGGATCAGCCAACAGCCAGGACGCACCTGCTCCACCCGGGATGCCACTTCCACCGGCGCGCCGGGCGCGCCGGCCCCCACCCGCGTGATTACTCCATCGGCATCCTGCACCACGGCTTCCGCCGCCGCGCGTTGAATGATATCCGTCGCCAGTTCCAGGTGCTTGATTTTCATATTTAAAATTTAGCGGCTTCCAATGAAATTATAACCTATTGGGCGTTGATTATAGCAGGCTGCGCCGGCAATGCGAATTGATTTTTCCGGCGCCTTCCAGTGGCGTGCAATTTCCGACAATTTCGGCCAGGTTAAACCATCCTGGCCGAAATTGGGCCACCGCGTTGTGAATTCCGCTCCCCGAGCCTGTCGAGGGGTTCGAAAAGACAAGGCAAGTTTGGGGTGGATGCGTGGTCGCAGGGTCCGCGCAGCGGACAGACGCCCCAAAGAACGCCTGTGCGGCTCGCACTGGCCGCCGTCCTTTTCGAACGGAATTCGCTACGCATCCCTGCTGCCGCACTACCCCAACTAATTTGTCTTACACCCCCAGCGACGTGCAGGCATGCCGGGATTGCGCCTCATGGCATGGCGCCGGGGCGTTTGAAGATGCATGGGTGCTGTCGGCGGGCGTCGTATCGTCCCCGATCCGGCGTCACTGCGGCATTACTTTAACCGCCACGCTCGCCGGGCCGCGCCATGGATAATAACCAATGCTTTCCGCCGTCTGATATCCAGCGGCCTGCACGCGGATGTCATATTGGAAATCCACCGCCTCCGGCACAGATGAACCTTCCACTGCTTTTTCCAGGCGGGCGGTCAACAGGATGCCAGACCGACCGGCATTGACGCCGGCAACTCCGGCGGCATCCGTTTGAAACATCATCCGCTCCCCATCCATGCCGCCGGAAATCGCCACCGCCGCATTGGGCACCGGCCGGCCGGCCTGGTCTTGCACGATGAACTGCACGCGCCGCTTGATCAAGACCTGCGGCTGCCAGTTTTTCCCCGAGGCGTAGGCAGTGCGCCCGTACAGATCGGCCTCCAGCGGCGGCTGGATTTCGCAGCCAACCAGGATGAATTCACGGCAATTGTCAACCGTCCAGTTGCGCCGGTTGCGTTCAAACCTGCAATCGGTAATGACCAGGAACGTATGCGGGGACTGCACGACCGTTTCGCAATCGCGGAAGACGCACCCGGTAATCAGGTTGTGTTTATGTGGTGTTTCCTTGTAGCCGCACAAGGCTGATTTGGCATGCGCCAGCACGGAATTTTCGATGCGGGTGTCCAGGTGCATGACCAGGCCGGCGGTAAGGCAGCCCTTGCACCAGGAAATTTCGCTGTTTTGGATCCGGATGCTGTCGCCCGCCAGGTAAACATTTCCATATCCGAACGGCGCGCCCAGTGCATGTTCCGCATCCTGAACCAACGCGGTGATTCTGCTGTTGAACATATGCAGTTGGCCGGAGTATAGGCCCCGGGCGCGCTTGCCTTCCGGCCGGACGCCAATATAGACGCTGTGTTCATTATTCGTTGCGCAATCCACTTGGATGACGGCGTTGATATTGGAATCCACGGCGCTGCCCAGAGTCAACCGGTTAATTCCGACCCGGCCGGTGGCGGAATTCGTACCGCAGGGGCAGACAAACAGGTTGCCGTTGAGAACAAGGCATGGGCGCGGTTCATCCGGCGAGCCGATATCAAAATAAGTTTCCGTACCGTCATCGGCGCCGACGCATAAATCGGCGTTAACCTGATAAATGCCGTTGCTTGCATCATAATGGACCTTGTGCCATCCGCATATCCGGTCAATCCGCGCCAGCAGGGAGAGATTGCAGGGCGCCGCCGCCGGATAATCCGTGACCCATATCCGGTTGTTACCCGCATCATAATGAATTCCAGCCAGGGCCAAGCCGGCCCAACATATAATAATCAACGCATATTGCCATCGCCAACGCAATCGTTTCATGGATACCACCCCTTCCCTCTCTCACCGGACATCAGAGATCGGGCCACACGGCCGATCTTTTTGACCGCGGCCGTTAAGCCAGCGTCCAACCGGGCACCTGCCCTGCGGACTTCAACGATTGGAATCACCCGAGACAATCGTGCAACTATTTCCTGCAAGGCGGACGCGCCTGTCGGGCGGTCTTCTCCGACTGAATCATCCCGCCAACCTGTTTTAATATTTGAGGGGCTTCAGACTTTTGAATGGGCACCCCCTACAGGTTGTGGTAATAGTGGTGAATGAATGCAAATACATTATACGCGAAATTGTTGGGATTGCGAGGGCCTTGGTTGGTTAGTCGGGTTGAGGTGAACGAGAGTGCCCG